>QNXT01000120.1 GCA_003973505.1 Bacteroidota bacterium | reverse complement strand
TTGTTGAGTTTTGGGATTTCGAATCTGGTGAAAATTTAACATTTAAGGAAATAGTTAATAATGAATCAAATGTAGGTGTATCTTTTATTGCAAATAACAATAGTACAGCAGGCCTACACTTCCAAGGAGGTTCTTATATGTATTGGACAAATGCAACCAATGTAACAACAGCCTTTATGAATACAGATCATGTTGCTATTGCTCGTACATGTAATGTTGATGCTTCTTCATTAAATAATTTGATGCTTCAGCTTGATTTACGTCAAACTCGAAAAACAACAAATACTTCTTGGTTTAGAGTAATGTTGATAGATGCAAATAATACAGCTCATTATCTAAAGAATACCAATGGAGACTCTGTATTCGTTGCTCAAACTAATATGAGTGATCCTTTTGAAACCCACGAGTTTGTATTGGATTCGTATGTTGGACAAAACTTCCAAATAAGTTTTGAAGCAGTTAATAAGTATGCTTATGATCCATCAAGTGGTCAAGGCGATAATGTATTTGTTGATAATATCAGATTGTGGGAACCAAAACAAGTTGATGTTGCTATGGTGGGAATAAATAGTCAGCAGTTTCATGGAGCGGCTGGAGATTCATACCAAGTAAAAGCATCCTTTGTTAATATGGGTACCGATACATTATATACTATTCCTTTCGCTTATCAAGTTGATAACGGAACGATAGTGCGTGACACAGCTGTTGGTGTATATCTTCCATTCGTATCGAATTCTTACACTTTTGTAACTCCTCATACATTATCACTTGGTGATCAAACATTATGTGTATTTGTTGAGCTTAACAACGATGCTGAAAATTCAAATGATACGACTTGCGTAACGCTAAAAGGAATGGCTACTTATGTTGTGGACTATGAGGATGACTTTGAAACGAAAACGGAATGGTTAGCAACAGGTCAGAATACGAATTGGCAACAAGGTACACCAAATAAGACTAATATAAATAGTGCTTATTCTGGACAGAATGCCTGGGTAACAAGCCTTAATAATGAGTATCAACCTTATACAACAGCCTACTTATATTCGCCATATATTGTGATTCCTACTTATGCTAAAACAGCAACTGTGGAATTCCAAATGTTTATGGATGTGATTGCAAATCAATCTAAGGCAATTATGGAGTATTCATTTGATGGTACTACATGGGTTAGTTATGGTTATATAGGTTTGGCAAATTCAGTTAACTGGTATAATCATCAGGACAATGGTACGCACTATTGGTCGATGACAAATTCAGGTTGGAAGTTTACTTCAGCAGAACTTGATTCAACGGTATTTAATACTGGACAGCCATTCCAAATTAGATTCAAATTCACGTCTAATTCGTATTCTATAACTGCAGATGGTATGGCGATAGATGACTTTAAAGTTACTGTTCCAGCTTTTGCTTACGATGCGGGAGTTACAGCAATTGTTAATCCAATTGACTCAACTGTGACAGGAGAAGAAGTAGAAGTAAAAGTGGAAGTGAAAAACTTTGGGTCAACTACTTTGACAAGTATTCCAGTGAAATATGAGGTTGATGGTAATGTGATTGCAACTGAGGTTTGGACAGGAAGTCTTGCTCAAAATGCTGTAGATACATTCACATTTACTACCAAATTTACCACACCAACTCAAGATTACAATATCTGTGCTTATACAGAATTGGCAAATGAGATGCTAGTGAGTAACGATACATCATGTGTTATGATGCATGCTACTCCAGGGAAAATTGATGGAGGTGTTAGCGCAATACTTGCTCCTACAGGCCAAACATCTATTGGTAAGCTTGTTGAGGTGAAAGTTAGTATCCGTAACTACGGAACTGATACATTAAAGAATGTACCTGTTTCATATTATCTAAATGGATCTTCAATGGCTAGTGAAGTATCGACAGCAGCCATTGCTCCAGGCGATTCGATAGAATATGTATTTACTACGAAATATCCTTCGGCAGTTGGTAATTACTCTATCTGCGCTAATACGAATATAGTGAACGATGTGAATGCTTCTAACGATGGTGCATGTGTTAATGTAATTGGAACATCGATTAATGGTTCGAATGGTGACGGCTTTACAGTTTCTCAAAACCAACCAAACCCAGCTAATGGGAAAACGGTTATTAAATTCTACATTCCTAAGGCAGGAAGTGTACATTTTAGAATGGTTAATATGATTGGTGAAGTTGTTACCGAGCAATCAAATAATTACGACCAAGGTAAGCATGAGCTTATTATTAATGCAAATGATTATGCTGGTGGTGTATATTATTACTCATTGAACTTTGATGGTCAAGTGAGAACATTCAAAATGATTATAGTTCAGTAATATTTGATTGAAATAAAATGTGAGAGGGTATTCATTTATGAGTACCCTCTCTTTTTTTTAGTTATTTTTGGCTTGCGTAAAACGGAAAATATTTTGTATTGAAAACACATCGTAGTATCGAAGATATTGAAGGGCTGAAAAGTACGGTTGCTACCATTGGCACCTTCGATGGGGTGCATCTGGGTCATCGGGCTGTTATTAATCAATTGATAGCATTTGCCAAAGAACGTAATGCCGAAACCCTCATTATTACTTTCGAACCACATCCCCGCATCGTGCTGAATAAAGATGTGACGAATTTACGTTTTATCAATAATTTAAAAGAAAAGGAAAAACTTTTAGCAAAAGCCGGGGTTGACCATTTACTCATTTTACCTTTTACCTCCGAATTTTCAAAGTTGAGTGCTCGAGACTTTATTCAAACCTACCTTATTGACAAATTGCATATTCAAGCTATGATTGTGGGCTACGATCATCATTTTGGTAGAATGGATAATGGCGATGAGGATGTGACCATTTTGTTGAAGGAGTACGGTATTGATGTGGAACGCATTGCAGTGAAAGATGTGGGAAATATTTCGGTAAGTTCCACCAAAATACGCAAAGCGATTATGGAGGGTGATATTCCCTATGCAAATCGATTATTGGGCTATGCTTATGGGCTTTGTGGAACCGTTATTCATGGTAATAAACTAGGCCGTACAATTGGTTTCCCCACAGCGAATATAATGTTGGCTTTTAAGTTGAAGTTGCTGCCGCAAGACGGTGTTTATGCGGCCTATGCCACCTTTAAGGAAAAGAGGTATAAGGCGATGCTAAATATTGGTTTTAAGCCAACGGTTTTGGGTTCGTCGCGTTCCATCGAAGTGCATTTATTCGATTTCGATGAGGAAATTTATGGTGAGTTTTTGGAAGTACAGCTCATTGAGAAAGTTCGAAATGAAAAAACTTTTTCTAGCCTGGATAAACTGAAGGAGCAATTAGAGAAGGATCGCTTAGTAGTTGCCGAAATACTATCTAACTCATCCCTTTTGGATTTCCTTAGATAGTTTCGTTAAACCTTTTATGATGCCTGATTCTATCTTTTTATAATCCATAATTTCATTGCCAACGAAAATAATACCCACCAATATTTTCATTCCTTGATCTTTTAAAGGGGCGTATATTAATTCTTTATTCTTGCGATACGATTCACGAATCAAGCGTTTCATATGATTACGATCTACGGCTCTTTTAAAACTACGTTTCGAGACACTGATAAGGACTTTGGCGGGATATGGGCTTTCTGAGTCGTTAGTTATATAGATAAACTTAAAAGGGTAGGAAAAGACATGCTTATTTTTAGAAAACAAACGGCTAATCTGTTTTCTACTTTTTAATCGTTCGTCTTTTGAAAATCCTTGGTCCATCATTGCAAAACTAATCAAAAAAAAAGCGTTTCTATTGAAACGCCTTCAAATATCTAAGTGAAGTATTACTTCTTCTTTTTCTGTTCTTTTATAAACTCTTCAATGGCCATCGTCATGGAAGGAGATTTTTTTGTTGGAGCTTGAACATTGATTTTCAATCCCATTTCAGTAGCTACTTTAGCCGTAGTGGCTCCAAAGGTAGCAATAAGGCTATCACCTTGTTTGAAGTCGGGGAAATTCTTAAAAAGAGATTTAACGCCCGAAGGACTAAAGAATACGAGCATATCGTATTTAGCCATATCTACTTTTGATAAATCGCTTGCCAAAGTGCGATAAATAACAGCCTTGTCAAAGTTGATTTTGGCCTTAGTTAAGGAGTTTGGTATGTCTGGCTTATGAATTTCAGAACAAGGAAGTAAATATCTTTCGTCCTTATGCTTTTTAATAATATCTAATAAGTCTTTGAAAACCAATTTACCATGAAAGATTTTACGCTTCCGAAATTGGATATACTTCTGCAAATAAAAGGCAGTTGATTCAGAAATACAGAAGTATTTCATATCGTCAGGAATATCAACGCGCATATCTTTAGCAATACGGAAATAATGATCTACCGCTTGACGACTTGTAAAAATAACTGCTGAATAATCCAATAGATTAATACGCGATTGGCGAAAATCTTTTGTTGGAATTCCTTCAATTTTAATAAATTTATGATAATCAACCTCAAGCTTATACTTCTGAGCAAGTCGGGTATAAGGCGATTTAGCTAAGTCAGCTGGTGCTGGTTGCGAGACTAATATATTTTTTACTTTCAAAACAGAATCTCTTTTTTAGATTAATTCAAGATTGTAAAAAGAAAGAATAAGGAAGTGGATTTTAGTGTAGTTCTTATCCCTACGAAATGGCCAACAGTACTATCTTTCCAAGAACAATCAAAGGTAAAATTTCGACGTTGCAAAGGTAAATAAAAAAATGAAATGAACGGAAGTCAGATTTAGCAATAATTTGGGATAGGGGTTTTAATATTCTAAGGCTTACCGAAACGACCCAAAAGCCAATTAGTACGGGATATATCCATTGTGAATTTAAATATAGTTCGAGCCATAGATAGGCATTTAGAAATAAACCCATGCTGATAAACCACAGGAGAATATAGTCGCTGTATTCTCGCCTGAGTTTTTCTACATTAAAAATTTTTCCTGTGAAATAAATGATTGAGAATTTTATGAAATAAAATAGAATCACTGCGAGCCAAATTTTAGGTAGCAGAAATTCATTCTTTTGTGGGAAATCATTAAACAAGCCCAATATATTTTTCTTGACGAGCAAATCAACTAATAAACTAATATTTAGTGTCGATATTATAAAAAACAACCAAGCCGCAGGATGATGGAAAAGTGATTTCCCCATTGATTTTTGGTAAAATTTATTAAAGAATAAGCTTAAATGCAACTTCTGTTTTTTATATGTATTGAAAAGAATTAGGATGATTATGGTTTCAATAATCAGAATAGGAAAAGCATAATTATTGTTTTGATTATTGCGAACAATGTATTCTGTATTCTTTACCTTTAGCTCATGATTTGTGAAAAAATGAGTCTGCTGTTGTGGTATAGCTGTTTTCTTGGTGTTCAGGTTCGAATAATTACCAAATAGGGAGGAGTCGGTGCTTGATGTATCGCTTACATAAAGCTGATAGAAAGTAGTATCGCTCATTATTCAATCAAAATTCCAATAATAATAATATCATCAATTTGCTCAATATCGCCTCTCCATTCGAGCGTGCGTTGCCATAGAATTTCTTTTTGCTGCTCCATGCTTTTATCTTCAATTTCCAATAGCAAACGTTTAAAGCGTTTCGACATAAACTTCTTCTCCTTTGCTCCACCAAATTGATCGACAAAGCCATCTGAGAAAATATATATTTTATCACCTTTTTTAATATCGACAACCTTATTCTTGAAAGCAATAGAGTCTTTACCATGTACCCCAATGGGCATGCGGTCGGCTTTTATTTCCAATAATTCACCATCACGCACTATATACAGGGGATTATATGCTCCCGCATATTCGATTTGCATTTTCTGAAAATCGTAAATACAAAGTGCGATGTCCATACCATCTTTGTTTACCGTTTCGCCTTGTTCTTTATTGATGGCTGTAATTACATAATGGCGTAGTTGATTGAGAATCTCTGCAGCATTTTTTACACGTGACGAGCCAAGAATTTGATTTAAAAAGGCAATTCCCATAATACTCATAAAAGCACCAGGAACACCATGCCCGGTACAATCTGCTGCAGCCAAATATATTTTATCATGTTTTGGAGCTAGCCAATAGAAGTCGCCACTTACAATATCACGAGGTTTCCAAAGCACAAAGCTCTCTTTGAAATATCGATAAAATTCTTTAGTGGAGGGTAGCACTGCCTCCTGAATACGTTGTGCATAGCGAATACTATCGATAATATTTTTATTCTTGGCTTCGAGCTCATCCTTTTGACTCGATATTTCAGCCGTAGCCTCTTTTATGATTTTATTGAGCCCGCGAGTAGAAACATGAATAGCACCCCAAACAAAAAGGATAAAGAGAATAAATGCCCCAAAGTAGGCGTAAATTGTTCGATACCAAGGTGGTTTTACATAAAATTCGTAGGTGCTTACTTCACTTTTATTTCCATAAATATCTATTGCACGCACATGAAAAATATAGTGTCCCTCATTTAGGTTTGTATATTCTTTATAGGTTTTTTCTGACCATCTTCCCCAATCCTTTTCATTTTCATACCCTTCCAAATACCAACTGTATTTTAGGTCATTAAAGTCTTTCGGACTACTCGCCGAAAAATAGAAAGTAAAGGAGTTATGTTTAAAATCAAAGGTTTTAATATAGGAGGCGGGTTGCGTTTGACATACCTGGTTATTGATAGTAAAATGTCCGCCAAAGGCTGTGTCATTATTACTCAATACATTTGTTATATATATGTTATAGGAGTAACTACTATCATTAAGTCTTGATTCGTTAGTTTTCCCTAGACCATAGGTTCCACCAAACCAACTAATATTGTTTTTATCATGGAAGAAACTGAAAACAATCTCGTTTTTCTTTGCAAAGACTTTTATATCTTTAAATTTACCATTAGAAAGATTCTTTAGAAAGTATACAGTTGTGATTTTGTTATTATCATTTATTCCTACTACCCAAAGGTTGTTATTATGGTCTCTAGAAATTCTGTGAATTATATTCTTTGGATTATTGATGTTTTTAGAAAAACCAGGTTTAAGGTAGAAAGTACTATCAGACCATGAGAACCCATAGATACCATATGAACTAGCAAATAATAATTCGGAATTTATTTTTTCAATTCGAATAGGATCTCCTTCTTCGATTCCTTTTTGGAATTTAGAAATCTGAGGATTTTGTATTTTGTGATTTATAAATTCGGGTTTGTGAATATATATTACTCCTTGATGAGCACTCGCAAGCCATAAGTTCCCGTCCTTATCTTCTTGAATATCTCGTATTACTTCAGATACGCCGGAAATACGTCCTTCATCAATCCATTTGCTAGAACTTGAATAATATACAGATTGAATACCACCATCGAGTCCAATAAAAACTCTACGTGGATCAATTTTTGATTGATAACTAGTATAGGGATAACATGAACTTACTTTTTCAAGAGTTTCGTCCGAATTTATACCAACCACATAGTTGTTTGTTGAAACAAGTAATATTTCTTTTTGAGGAAGGGTAAATTTAGTTAAATCCCAACATTTATTAGTTATTTCCGAATAGAGTTTTTTGGTTAAATCTGTAGTCTCAATACTCTTTCTCGGATATTGTAATTTGGAAAATCTGTAATTGTGTAAGATGCTGTATATATTAGTTATAGGTGTATTTTCCTGATTGTCATCTGTAAGTTTAAACAAACTAGTTGGCGTAATAATATAAAGACTATTATGAAATCGTATGATGTCTAGAATCTGTCCATCATAATTATATGTTTTAGGTAAAAAATAACTTGTTGGTGATAGTATTGATGTTTTTACAATACCATTTTCTGTAGCTAACCACAAGATATTATTCTTATCAATAGTTTGTCCGAGCACCCTTTCTGACTTCAAACCCTGTTGTTTATTTAGGATTTGCACTAATTTGCCTTTTTTATTTATGACATAAATACCTTTATCAGATTTGATTGAAATTAAGGAATCATTAATTTGACATAAACCAGATGGGTTTATACTTTTAATTATTGGGTCAATTTGAGTGAAAAATGGTTTTTTAAAATAAATCTTATTATTAGCAATTGAAACTAGATTAAACCCTCTACCTTCACTGTAGAATAGATTATTTGTTGAATCAAAATCTGCTATAAGTACTTTGGAATGTATGTTTGTTATCTTAATAAGCGTATCCTTTACTAAAAAAACGCCCTCATCCTTTATGGATGTTAAAATACTATTGGAGGCTTTGAATAACTTATATATACGATTTTTACTTTTTAGTATATGAATACTATCCTTATTCAAAATGAAAATTTCCTTCTTTGACTGAAAATATACCTTATTGTTGGTATAGATTACATTCTGTATTTCTCCAAACGACTTATATTTGATATGACTTGATAGAGAATGGTATTTAAGTAAACCAATGTAACTACTATCAGCATCAAAATATCCAAATTCATTAGTCCCACCAACATAAATACGTCCATTGTTATCTATATCTAATGAATAAACAGGAAGGTTGTTTTTTATTTTATAAACTTTCCATGTATTGCCGGAAAGTTCCATTAAACCAATATTATTACTTGCATATACAATACCGCGAGAATCAGATTTAATGTCAAATACTTGAAGAACTCCATCGAAATCAGATGCACTATAGTATTTGTATGGAGGAGTGCCATACTTGCTTTGAGCTCCTAATAGAAGGGAGCTTAAAACTAAAATAATAAATACAGCTTGCTTCATGAATAATGGAATGTGATATTATTTAATTAAAGAAGTAAAAATACAATAAATTACTACGATAGTGTAATTCAATACACAAATATTTAGCTTTTACTTAGAATAAAGATTAGAATTTTTATTGGTTTATATGAGTAAATAAGCGTTGGAGCATTAGGTAATTTGCCTGAATTGAAAGAAAAGCTGTTAAATTTTTGTGTTAATATGTATATTTTGTATAATTTTATAGGCTATAAAAGACACTAATTTATTTAATATAGAATCATGAAAATATTTACAAGATTATTGACTATTACAATATTGCTTTTTATTAGTCAAATTGCATTTTCTCAAATCGGATGGAGTCCCCTTGCTACTTCTTATGCGGGTAATTTTAAGGATGTTTTTTTTACAAATACGAATACTGGTTATGCTGTTGGTGGGAATAATTCAACGGGAGTAGTTTATAAAACAACTGACGGTGGAACTACTTGGGCTTCAACAAGTATTTCGGGTTCGAGCCTTGAATCCGTTTGGTTTACCAGCTCAACTGTGGGCTATATTTCGGGTACAAATGGAAAAATATATAAAACCGTCAACGGAGGAACCACCTGGACTGTTTTAACTACCAATAATACAAATACGATTAATGATATTCAGTTTGCCTCTCCAAGTGTGGGCTTTGCAGTTTGTGATACGGCATTTTTTAAAACAACGAATAGTGGCACTTCATGGTCGGCAAGCTCTTTCCCTTCAAGTGGAAATACAACCGTTGCAAATGGAACTTTTTTTTCAAATTCTATGAATGGAGTTATTTTTGGATCGTATAACTTTATTCAGGGTTGGATAAGGAGAACGACAAATGGAGGGACTTCTTGGTCAACAGCCTATACTACTGCTGCTGTGATTAATGATGCCTTTTTTATAAATTCTTCTTTGGGATTTGCTGTTGGAAATGCAGGAGGTATTTATAAAACAACAAATGGAGGTTCATCATGGATTATGAAAACAAGTGGAATCTCTTCCCATCTGAATGCTGTGTTTTTTGCTTCAACAAATGTTGGATATGCTGTGGGTGATAATGGAGTTATACTGAAAACACTTGATGGGGGTACTACTTGGACTTCTCAGAATACAGGAGTTACCAACGTGTTACGAGGAATATTTGCAAATAATTCGACCGATGTTTATGTTGTTGGCGATAATAATAAAATATTGAAAACCACTACAGGAGGTGTTACTTTAGTAGTTAATACTCCAGATGATAGTGTAACATGTCATGGATATGTGAATTTGCATGCTTATACAACTTATGATGGAACAGGTACTTTGTCTTATACATGGAATGCTTCCCCTTTATTAAGTTCAACCACCGACTCAGTGGTTACTGCGGGTCCCTTTACTAATGATGAATCATTTATTGTTACGGTGACAGATGGCTCGATTAGTTATGTTGATACGGTATTTGTTCAGATGGTAGCCTTGCCCAATGATTCAATATGTATTGTTGCGGTTGATTCTCTAACTGGACATCCCATTATTGTTTTTGAAAAACAAATTTCAGGACCTATTGCCTATTATAATATTTACCGTGAATCATCTGTGGCAGGTATATTCGATTCCATAGGTTTTCTTCCTGCGGACTCTGCTGGGGTTTTTGTAGATACGAATTCAAATGTGCTGGTTCAACAGTATTCTTATCGGATTTCCAGTGTTGATTCTTGTGGTATGGAATCGGCACTCAGTAATGTGCATAAAACCATGCATCTTCAAGTAAGTGCTGGGGCAGGAAGTTCTTGGAATTTATTATGGTCGAAATATGAAGGTGTTTTTGTGCAATCCTACGAAATATGGCGTGGTGCCGATACCATTAATATGGTTAAAATTGGAACGGTTCCGGGTTCAAATAATAGTTATTCGGATATTAATCCTCCTGCAGGGCTTTTATATTATTATGTAAAAATAGTAAGTGCCTATACTTGCCATCCCTATAATTTTAAAGCTAATACGGATTATAATAATTCAAGATCGAATAACGACAATAATGGAATTATTCTTCCCCCAATTAGTGCAGACTTTTCTGCATCACCTTTAAGTGGAGGCTCTCCGTTAAATGTGCAGTTTACAGATGCTACTTCGGGGGTGCCTACAACATGGAAATGGTATTTTGGTGATGGTGCAACTTCAACTGACCAAAACCCTTCACATACCTACACTAGCCCAGGTTTATATACTGTGCAACTGGTTTCCGGTACATCTACTGAACAAGACACCATTGAAAAGGTAGATTATATTTCAGTTACCTCGGGCTTAAGCGCTGATTTTACTGCTACGCCTTTATATGGTAATACCCCACTATTAGTACAGTTTACCGATGCTACTACAAACGGAACGCCTACATCGTGGTTTTGGGAGTTTGGTGATGGAAATACTTCTACTTTGCAGAATCCATCTCATACCTATAATGCAGATGGGCTTTATACGGTGAAATTAACAGTTACAGAGAATGCTGATAGTTCCGTTGCTGAGAAGATTGATTATATCAATGTGGGTGGAATTGGGTTTAACGAAATTAATTTGGAGGAAAGTCTTCGAATTTATCCCAATCCAACAAAAGCTGATTCTAAGTTGAATATTGATTTTGAGCAGGTGGAAATTGCCAAAGTGCAATTATTAAACCTTATTGGTAAAGAGATTGTAATTAACTACACACAAAATCCAGGTCATATTGAAATCAATTTAAGTAATATAAGTAAAGGAGTTTACTTTTTGAAATTAACTTCAAATAGAGGAGATAGTGTGGTTCGAAAGATTATTGTTCGATAGTAAAGCATTGGCTTAGTAATAAAAAAAGCTTCAATTGGACAATCGGCCAATTGAAGCTTTTTTTCTTGTAGTAAGACTTGGTTTATTTGGAATTTAAGAATCTCCGCTCAACATAGTCTAACAATAATTGATAAGCAGGGCTTTCGGTATCCCAACCGCCTGTTTCGGCAATACTATTAAAAGTCTCCATAGCCGCTTTTAATCCATCACTTTGCTCCAGCTGGTCTATTGCTTGATTATAGACTTTCATACTTCCATCAAAAAGCTCATTGATAAACTGAAATTTATCATTGATGCCAATGGAAGTTTTAAGGCTCTTCAAGGGCTTTCTTAGAAGTTTATCCCCAATACTTTTGCTTTCATCAATTGCTTTTGGGCTTTGTTTTTTAGGCTCATGGCCTGTATTTTCAGTAGGAGTATTTTCTGTTTTTTCCTCTTGTGGAGTTTCAATGCTAGCGACCTTTTCTTCTGCTTTATCTACAATTATAGTTTCTTCTTCGTTTATAATTTCCAATTCTTCCTCTGAGGATTCATATTGCTCATCGATAAGCTCGTTTATTTCTTTAAGATTTCCTTGAAATTCTGCTTCAGCAATATCGAGTAGTTCATCCACTTGTTCATCTAAACGTTCTTCCAAACTTTGCTCAATGGGAGGGGTAATCTGCCAATTTACATCAATTAGAACTTCCATCTTATCATAGAGCTTACGAATATTCTCTTTAATAATATCCACTTCAATGCGTGGAGCACCTTGCTCATAGGCTAATAATTTGTTTGTTTGTTCCAGAATGATTTCTGCCAATTCTTTAATTTCACCTTTCATCATTTCATTTATGCTTTAGCTATATTAATCTTATTCACAATCTCTATTTGTCGGCATGTTTTATGTAAATTTGCCATCTGCAATAGAAAAATGATTTGTGGAAATCATCTTTTTTGCGAGCATAAAGATAATAAACAAATAAGAGGCTTAGTTTAAATGTTTTTAGAAAATTCAACAGGAAGTGAACAAGATGTGGGATGGATTGAAGTAGTCTGTGGTTCAATGTTTTCTGGAAAAACGGAAGAGTTGATTCGTCGGCTCAAGCGTGCGAAAATAGCCAAGCAAAAGGTGGAGATTTATAAACCGGCTGTGGATGTGCGCTATGATGAAGAAAATGTTGTGTCGCATGATAAGAATGTGATTACTTCTACACCCGTTACTACATCGGCTAATATCCTTTTGCTAGCCAATGATGTTGATGTGGTGGGTATTGATGAAGCACAGTTTTTTGATGATGAGCTTCCGGATGTTTGCACCGAGTTGGCAAATAAGGGGATTCGTGTGATTGTTGCGGGTTTGGATATGGATTTTCAAGGAAAGCCTTTTGGCCCAATGCCTCAACTGTTGGCCATTGCCGAATATGTAACCAAGGTGCATGCTATTTGTATGCATTGTGGAAAATTGGCTCATGTATCGCATCGGACTGTGGCTGGTGACAAACTCGTGGTATTGGGTGAAACAGAAAGCTATGAGCCACTTTGTAGAAAGTGCTTTAATAAGGCCAATAAAAATATATAGGAATCCTAACTCCCTATTATATCTTATCAGTCTATTTTATTTGAAGGAAAGGCTAAGTTCTAATTCTTACCACTTTTTCAATGGTTTTTCTCCCCAATCCTAAAGGTAGAAACCATTGAAAAAACAAGATTCATTTTTTTACTTTTTGGTTCCCTTTAGGGCAAGGGTAAAACAAAAAGTAAAAATGCTGTGACAATTAGAATTTAGCCGAAGGATATCACTTTGTGATACTTCGTGTCTTAGTGCCTTTGTGGCAAAATACTAAACAAGTAGCCATAAAGCATTGAAGAGTCTAAGACTCATAAAGTAGTATCTAATCAGTTTCTTTAAGAAGTTTTACTCTTCATAAGCATAGTGTCAGATTAGGATTAAATCGCTAAATGTCAATATTTTCTCTACCTTCGGAAGACAGGTTTGTGAATCTTTGCGCCTTCTCTACCTTCGGAAGACAGGTTTGTGCCCCTTTGTGTTATAGCCTCATTTTAATTGCAATAATTATTACACAGAGTTACGCAAAGAAGCACAAAGTGACTCAAAGATTATAAATAAGGAATCTTAAAACTACGTTTCATCATACTGAATAGTAACATAAAGTTTAAGCGAGATTATATTAGGCCCCAAAAAAGCCGATCTGAATAAATCAAATCGGCTTCTATATTTTTTTATAGGATTCTTATTGCTTTTGGGCTTCCATATACTGCTCAAGCAATCGAGCAACATATTTTCCAAATACATCAAATTCAAGGTTTACGATGGTTCCTTTTTTGAAATTATGAAAGTTGGTAAACTCATAAGTGTAAGGGATAATTGCCACAGAAAATTGATTTGGCTTTGAATCAACCACAGTTAAGCTGGTTCCATTAACGGAAATAGAGCCCTTTTCAACGGTAATATTGTTTTTGCTCTTATCGTATTCGAAGGTGTATTTCCAACTTCCATCGGTCTCCTCAACTCCAATACAAGTGGCAGTTTGATCTACATGACCTTGAACAATATGACCATCCAAGCGTTCTCCCATACTCATGCTACGCTCTAGATTAACTTCGTAACCTACATTCCACTCTTGAAGACAAGTTTTGTCCAAAGTTTCTTGAATAGCGGTAACCACATATTGATTTTTTTCTTTATCTACTTTTACAACCGTAAGGCATACACCATCATGT
>QNXT01000278.1 GCA_003973505.1 Bacteroidota bacterium | reverse complement strand
CTCCCTGGGTGTTAAAACGATTTCCAGATGTGCAACGCATAATGTTTATTTTGCGAAATAATCCCTGTATTACAGGCTGTTCCTATTGCAACAAATCACTTGATATTCATTTGGGGTTGTCCGAGATATTTGGATTTAACTCGTTCAGAACATATAATGACGAACCTTTGCAAGAGCAGGCCATACAAGCAGCTATTCATTATAAATCTTTATTAGCCGTATTTCCAACGGGTGGAGGTAAATCCTTAACCTTTCAGCTTCCGGCATTGATGCAGGGAAAAAGTGTAAAAGGTCTAACGGTAGTTATTTCACCTTTGCAATCGCTTATGAAAGATCAGGTTGATAACCTTGAGAAAATAAATATTACGGATGCTGTTGCAATTAATGGTCTTTTAGACCCAATCGAACGTGCAGAGTCCTTTGAAAGAGTGGCCAATGGCTCTGCTTCACTTTTATATATTTCTCCCGAATCACTTCGTTCAAAAACCATTGAAAATTTACTTCTGGGTAGAAATATCGTTCGCTTTGTAATTGATGAAGCTCACTGTTTTTCTTCATGGGGGCAAGATTTTAGAGTGGATTATTTATACATTGGCGATTTTATTAAATCGCTCAAAGAAAAAAAGAATATTGAAGATGATATTCCAATTTCTTGTTTTACAGCTACCGCCAAACAAAATGTTATAGAGGATATTAGAGAATATTTTAGAGAAAAATTGAATATTGAGCTGGAGACTTTTAGAACCAGTGCCACAAGAACAAATTTAAAGTTTAAAGTTTATCCCAAAAACGATGAAGAAGAAAAATACAATGCTGTTCGTGATTTAATCGACCAACATGATTGCCCTACTATTATTTATGTTTCTCGCACACGAAAGGCTTTTGAACTCGCTGATCGGCTATCGAAAGATGCCTATGCAGCAAAGCCTTATCATGGGAAAATGGATAAACAAGAAAAAACAGCTAATCAAGATGCTTTTATTAGAGGCGATGTTCAAATAATGGTGGCAACTTCGGCCTTTGGTATGGGAGTAGATAAAAAGGATGTGGGCATGGTTATCCACTACGAAATATCCGATTCACTGGAAAACTACATTCAAGAGGCAGGAAGAGCAGGCCGTGACGAAAATATTGAGGCGGAATGTTATGTACTTTATAATGAGGATGATTTAAGCAAGCATTTTGTTTTACTCAATCAAACCAAACTAAATATCAAGGAAATTCAACAAGTGTGGAGGGCAATTAAAAGTCTAACGCGCTTTCGTTCAAACATTTCAAACTCGGCCTTAGAAATTGCTCGGCAGGCAGGTTGGGATGATAATGTAGCAGAAATTGAAACCAGAGTAAAGACCGCCATTGCCGCCCTTGAAGAATCGGGTTACCTAAAACGCAAACAAAATATCCCTCGAATTTATGCCAATAGTATTTTATCGAAAAACGCACAAGAAGCTATTGACAAAATTAATAACTCAGGAAAATTCAATGAAAGGCAAAAGCAAAGTGCTGTGCGAATTATCAAAAAACTATTTTCAAGTAAAACCCGAAATAAAGGAGATAGTGAAGAAGCGGAATCAAGAATCGACTATATATCTGACCACTTAGGAATTGTAAAAGAGGAAGTTATAGAAGTTGTAAATTTGCTTCGCGAAGAAAACATTCTTGCTGACGCAAAAGACTTATCGGCTTTTATCAAGATAAATAATGAAAAGCGTTCGCGAAAAACGGTAAAGGCATTCCTTGATATTGAGAAAGCACTTTTAAAACGAATTGAAGTTGAAGAAAAGAGTTTCCACCTTAAACAACTTAATCAAGAACTTGAAGACGAAGATGGCTTGGCAGATGTTTCGATTAATCGAATAAAAACAATTTTCAATTTTTGGGCAATTAAAAACTGGGTAAAACGTAAAAATCTTGATTATTCAAGAAATCATATAGCCATTGTTTTGGTTCAAAATAAAAGGGAGTTGCAACAACGTTTGGAAGAGCGGCAAAACCTGTCAAGTTTTATAATCGACTATTTATATCGTAAAGTTAAGCTTACCACCGATAAACAAGAATATGAAAAAGGCCATGTTTTGATGCAGTTTTCGGTACACGAACTCAAAACAGTTTGTGAAAAAAATGCCCTGATTTCTCAGAAAATATCAGCTAAGGATATTGAGGATGCTCTTTTCTATTTATCTCGTATCGATGCACTAAAGTTGGAAGGCGGCTTTCTGGTTGTTTATAATAAACTTAGTATCCAACGATTAGAAACCGACAATAAAAAACGATATAAGGCCGATGACTATAAAAAGCTAAAACAGTTTTACGAAAATAAAGTACAGCAAATTCATATTGTAGGTGAATATGCAAAAAAAATGGTGAATGACTATAAAGAGGCTTTGCAATTTGTAGAAGACTATTTTCAATTAAACTATTCGTCATTCCTAAATAAATACTTCAAAGGAAGTCGGCAAAATGATATAAAAAGGAATATTACTCCCCGAAAATTCAAACAACTATTTGGGGATTTATCGCCTGCACAACTAAAAATCGTTAATGATCATGAATCCAAATATATTGTTGTTGCAGCGGGTCCGGGAAGTGGTAAAACACGGCTATTGGTGCATAAACTTGCATCCTTACTTTTGATGGAAGATGTGAAGCATGAACAATTACTAATGGTCACATTTTCGCGTGCAGCGGCAACAGAATTTAAAAAGCGGCTATTAAAACTTATCGGAAATGCTGCCAACTTTATCGAAATAAAAACTTTCCATTCCTATTGTTTTGATTTGCTGGGTAAGGTTGGAGACTTGGAAAAATCTAAGGATATCATTCAACAAACCATCAAACGAATAAAATCAAAAGAGGTTGAGATAAATAGAATCACTAAAACCGTTTTGGTAATTGATGAGGCTCAGGATATGGATGAAAACGAATATGAGCTTATTTCACTACTTATGGACTATAATGAGGAAATGAGAGTGATTGCTGTGGGCGATGATGATCAGAATATTTATGAATTTCGGGGAGCCAGCTCAAAATATTTGGAACAGTTTATCACCGAAAAGTCGGCTAAGAATTATGAATTGATTGTAAATTATCGGAGCAAGGCAAACCTTGTTGCTTTTACCAACCAATTTGTACAAAGTATTTACCACCGTTTGAAAACGACACCCATTGTTGCCAACCAAAGTAGTTTGGGAGAGATAAAAATCGTGAAGTATCAGTCAGAAAACCTGATAAGTCCCACAATTGATGATGTGATTAAAACAGGACTATCAGGCTCAACTTGTATTTTAACCAGAACCAATGATGAGGCCTTACAATTGGCTGGAGCTTTAATAAATAAGGGATATCCGGCCAAACTCATCCAAACTAATAGTGGATTTAGTCTATTTAATCTCTATGAAATAAGGTATTTTATTTATCAGCTTCAACTACGTGATGACGTATATATCATAGGGGAAGATTCTTGGCAAAAGGCAAAAAGTGATTTATTAAAACTCTTTAGTCGAAGTACAAAATTAGAGCTTTGTATTAGCATTATTAAAGATTTTGAATTAAGCAACCCTAAGAGAAAGTATAAATCCGATTTCTTCGTCTATCTTCAAGAATCAAAACTTGAAGATTTCAGCACAGCAAGTATGGAAACCATCCTTGTGTCCACCATCCATAAAGCAAAAGGAAAAGAGTTTGACAATGTTTTTCTGATGCTAAATCAGTTCGAAACAAACAACGATAGCCGAAAGCGCGACTTATATGTAGCCATGACAAGAGCAAAAAATTTGCTGCATATCCATTTGAATAACAATATTCTTGATTATATATCGGTTGAGAATATGCAACGAGAAACAGACAATGCGGACTATAATAAACAAGATACCATTGTTTTACAGCTAACACATAAAGATATATGGCTCGATTTTTTTATTAATCGTTATAGACAAAAAATCATGAAAGGACTCCGAAGTGGTGACCGCTTATTTCTAAAGGATAATACTTGTTATAATTCAACTAATCAAGAAATTCTAAAACTATCAAAAGCGTTTTCATTAAGATTGGAAGAACTTACCGAAAAAAAAGGCTATGAAATAGATGAGGTGAAAGTAAACTTTATGTTGATGTGGAAAAAGGAAGGGCAAGAAGAAGAACATAAAATCATATTGCCTGAAATCTATATGCGTAAGAAAAGCTTATAGCCCTATTTCGATAAGACTGTGACAGTAGATTACCCAACTATCCCCTCTTCAACCTATACAAAATCATACTTTTTAACTCAATCCTCCTCCTGTGCACATAACCTGCCCACCCTCCTTCTCCAAGGAGGAATTTTTATCACATTGAAATACACAACAATAAAGTTAAATTAACAAGTTCCCCTTAGCGAAGGGGAGTGTGTTCGCTAGTGTGTTGGTAAGGGAATTGATTTTTCTATTATTAGGTTTTCTTAGACCTAAGAATGTTATAATATACAGAATGTAAGTATCTCCAATTACTCATCTTTTACAATATGAAAGAGTGTAATTTACCTCTGCTCAACTAGTCCCTCTTCAACCAAACAAAGGGCAATAGTATTAATAATACAGCACTGACTATAGCAAGGGCATATCCCAAACCCAAAGCATCGGCGAAATAGCCAATAAGCGGAGCTAAAATAGCGGCAATAATTGAATGCGTTTGTGATTCGGCAGAAAGCACGGTGGCGAGAATATCCTTATCAATAATCTCGGTTACATAGGAAATGCCCATAGGCATTCGGAGGTTTTGTATCAAAAATATCAATACAAAAAACAGGATGCTAAAGCCTGTATATCCTGCCGAATAAGACAGCCCACTCAATACACCAAAGCCCAAACTAAGCAATAGGCTAAAGTTTAAGGGGATGCTTAGATGTTTGAAACGGTTTGCAAACTTTCCCGAAAAACGCGAAGCTCGTGAACTTAATAAGAAAATGAAAAAATAAATCACACCCACTAAAACGGCGGCTCGCTGTTTGTCAGAATAGGCTAACATCAAGGGAAGGCCAAGTGCCATCACTTTGATAAATTCTTGCAAATAGTCTTTAATACTGCGGTAAAATCCCGAATGCATGGATAGATTGACCAAGGCTTTTAGGGTTTTTAGTTTGGAAAAAGACTCCCAAAAATCTTTCATTACCACCCAAAAACTTTGGATTAATTCCTTTTTACTCAATTTGGCTCGATTTCCATCTAATACTTTTGGATAGCTGGCTATATTTATTAGATCCAAAATATAGGGCACGGTAGAAAAGATAAAAATCAATCGATAATTATCACTGAAAAACACCATGCCTCCGGCAATTAAGGCCGATAGTGCCGAACCCAACTGCGACCATGAACGGGTATG
This sequence comes from Bacteroidota bacterium, assembly GCA_003973505.1. Next base: position 9,067 of record QNXT01000278.1, on the reverse strand, counting down.
ACCATAGTAATATACTTTTTGGTCATGCCAGCCTTTCATTTTTAAGTAATCAAATATCATGGCTTTATGCGTTCCTGTGCGAAAAGCATCACCCAAAGCATAGAATATCATGGCCATCATAAAGAGGGCATAAGAATATGAAAAATAGAAGCTAAGGAAGGATATAATATAAAAACCAAAGGAGCTAATCATGGTACGGCGTCGGCCTAGCGCATCGGCAAGAATACCCGCGGGCATTTCCAAAAGATTACGCATAATCTCCCGTACAGAATAGAGCACACCAATCTCCAAGAAACTAAGCCCGGCTTCCAGGAAAAACAAAATCAAAAATGGCTCAAACAGCCGTAGGTTTTTCAGAAAACCATAGGCACAGAACTTGAAGTATTGTTTATCTTTTATGAATGTTTGAGTTACCATTGAGGTCAAATTTAGGAATTTTTTAGCATCACAACTTTAAATATCATTCTAATACCACTTCCATCACCATATCATTCTGCCCATACAATCTATTTTATACTACTTTTGCAGGCAAGAAAACAAGACTATGATTGAAGAGAAAAAAAGAAGGGAACGCTGTGTACTCGTAGCTGTTGCTACATCGGATGTAAAACTTGAAAAGGTAGAGGAATACCTTGACGAATTGGCTTTCTTGGTGGAAACGGCGGGTGGTGAAACGAAGAAACGCTTTATTCAAAAATTAAATATGCCCGATTCAAGGCTTTATGTTGGCTCCGGAAAAATGGAGGAAATTGCTGAATATGTGCGTGCAGGAGAAATCGATATGGTGGTTTTCGATGACGAATTAAGCCCTTCGCAACTGCGTAATATCGAGAAAGAACTGCAATGTAAAATTCTCGATCGTACCAATTTGATTCTTGATATTTTTGCTAAAAGAGCGAAGACTGCGCATGCCAAAACACAGGTTGAATTGGCACAATACCAATATTTACTTCCCCGATTAACTGGACTTTGGACACACCTTGAACGACAACGAGGAGGTATTGGAATGCGTGGTCCCGGTGAAACAGAGATTGAAACCGACCGTCGTATTATTCGCGATCGCATTTCACTTTTGAAAAAACGCTTAGTGCAAATTGATAAGCAAATGGCTACCCAGCGAAAAAATAGAGGCAAACTCTTACGCTTGGCTTTAGTGGGCTATACCAATGTGGGTAAATCTACCATTATGAATATGTTGAGTAAGTCGGAGATATTTGCAGAAAATAAGCTATTTGCCACACTCGACACCACAGTACGTAAAGTAGTAGTGCACAATCTTCCTTTCCTCCTGGCCGATACCGTTGGCTTTATTCGTAAGCTCCCTCACGGATTGGTAGAATCATTCAAATCGACATTAGATGAAGTGCGTGAAGCCGATGTATTATTGCATGTGGTGGACATTTCGCATCCCGAATTTGAAGACCAAATAAAAATCGTAAACGAGACCCTTGCTGAAATTAACAGTAATGATAAGCCCATGATTATGGTTTTCAATAAGATTGATGCTTATACATTTGTGGAAAAAGAGGAAGATGATTTAACCCCTTCAACTAAAGAAAACATTAGTTTAGATGAAATGATGAATTCGTGGATGGCAAAAGAAAATATGCCCTGCATTTTTATCTCTGCAAAATTTAAGGAAAATCATCATGAATTTCGTCAGTTAATTTACGATCAGATTAAAAAAATTCATGCCGAGCGTTTTCCTTTTAATGAGTTTTTATACTAAAAAAATTCTACATTCACCCAATGATTATATGGCTATAATCTCTTGGAGGAAGGATACATAACAATAGCCACAAAGGCACGAAGACTCTAAGAAACACTAAGGCTAAATAGAACATCTTTTAGAATTACTCAAGTATTAGATTTCAATTATTTAACCCAAAATCTACAAAACAATTGCTCGCCATTTTCATCCATTAAAGTAAGAAGGTGTTTCCCCGTTTGAGGTGCAAGACTCATTTCGTTTTGCCCTCTGGTAAATCCCAAATATTTGCCATCCAAATGCCAATAAACCTTGATATCTGCATGTTTATGTGCTACTCGAAAAACCACTTCACTCCGCACACCACTATGGTCAATGGGAATAAATATTTTGGCTCCCGACTTAGGATAAATCATCTCCATTGATTTAGTTGACACATTTTTACAATCGGAGCGGTATGGAGGCGGCGGACTATATTCAGGATGCAACTGTTGGTAATACCACCCACAAACAGCAGGTAATACAAATCGTTTCTGGTGAATCATTTTATTTACCGATACACAATTGCTATTAACTTGGTATTGTGCAGTAGAATCAAGATGTATTAACTTATGATATGGACAAAGAGGACTTTCTTCACCACGAATTGGCATATACTCTTCTTTTACTTCCGGACAATTAGTACTGGCACGATAACCACTCTTAGCGCAAACCTTTAACTTTTTCATTTCCGAGACAGGTTGTTTGAACCAGGCAACTGAGGGTAATAGATCAAATATTTGAAACATCAATGGAGCAGCAGCTTGCAAACCTGTAATCCCTGCTCTGCCTTCACCATCGGCATTACCAACCCATACCCCAACCATATATTCTGGATCCACTCCCACAGCCCAGGCATCACGAAAACCATGACTTGTACCAGTTTTCCATGCCACATTACGCGTAGATGAAAACTGCTGCCAACCCAATTCACTATTCGGACGATTAAGCTTACGCATCGCCTCAAATGCAAACCAAATACTACTAGCTTCCAGCAATTTACCCTGTTTAAACTCAGAAGGTTTCTGTTCGATAAAACGAGGGGCGTGCCAGTCGGATAGGTCATATCCACTTTCGGAATAATGCTTAAGTACCCGAGCCATGCTTGAATACACCTTAGCCAAATCCCATAGTTTGACCTCCGCTCCACCTAATATCAATGTTAAACCATAATTATCAGCCGACCGATTGATGGTAGTAAATCCCAATTTTTGTAAACGCAAATAAAAACGCGGATAACCATAGCTTTGCAGTTCACGCACCGCAGGTACATTGAGTGAGCGTTGCAAAGCCTCATCGGCAGAAACAACACCCATAAACTGTCGATTGTAGTTTTCCGGCTGATAGCCTGATATTTCGGTCGGGATATCCTTAACAAAGGATTTGGGAAGCATTTTTCCTTCCTGAAGCATATACGCATAAAGCAAGGGCTTTAATATACTTCCTGAGCTACGCCGAGCTTGAATTACATCCACATAATTGGAATGATTTTGTTTGTCATTATTCTTCTCCGTATTTCCTATATAAACCAATATATTCCCTGTTTCAACCTCCAGAACCATAATGGCAGCATTATAGATATGATTGGCATAGAGGTTTTTAGAATAATCCCTAAGGATTTTCAAACTACTTTGCTGTAAATCAAAATCAATGGTGGTTTCCTGCAATTGCCCCCGATACTTCTTGTTTATTTCTTGTAAAAGGTGGGGTGCAATATTGGGTAATGCCTTCACTTTTCCGGGAAGAGGTTCTTGTATGGAAAGTTCATAAGTTAAACTATCTATAATTTGCTTTGCCATCATTTTATAAAGTAAGCGATTGCGTTTTTTGCGAAGTTTTTCGGCATTTTTACCTGGATAAATAAGCGATGGAGCATTGGGTAAAACCGCTAATGTAGCTGCCTCTGCCCACGACAACGAACTTGCTTTACGACCAAAAAATCGCCAGGAAGCGGCATCCAAGCCCACCACATTACTACCAAAGGGAGCATTGGCAGCATAAAAAGACAGTATTTCGTCTTTTGAATATCCAAACTCAAGTCGTGTGGCAAGAATGATTTCTTTAATCTTTTGATAAAAATTACGTTTGGGATGATCCTGTGAAAGACGAATTACCTGCATGCTCAAAGTACTTCCCCCACTGACAATTTTGCGAGCTGTAATATCTTGCCAAGCAGCACGAAATAAAGAAGCCAGATTAACCCCTGGATGATGGTAAAAATACTGATCTTCGAATGTGATAATCGACTTCTTAAATTTTTCCGGAACCTGATTGTTGGCAGGAAAGCGCCATTGCCCGTCTTTAGCTATACGAGCACCAAGCAGTTTACCCTCTTTACTCAAAATTACGGTTGATGTGGGTTTGTGAAAGAGGGGTTTTGGTAAAGCAAAATAGTATAGAATCAGTAGTATAACACTAATTGCAATGAGGATTCTTTTTTTATTTCGATTTATTTTAGCCAATACACCAATATGATTATGCCACGAATATATGATTCAATTCTTCACATATTCGCGGCCGTATTTTGTATTCAAATAGTAAACATTATTTATAGACTTCAACCCAGGCACCCTTAACCACTGCGCCGATGGAATGATCATACATTGCACTACAGCTAACCGCAGGCATATAATATTTGCCCTCATAGGAAGCATTTAATAAAACGATGTATTTCTTGGTTTTACCTTGGTCGATACTAAAGTAGGTATAAACTCTATCGTCGCGAATATCCACATAATCAGCTGATGAACTCTCATTATTTTGACCCAATAGTCGTGTATTGATAATCTCCCAACCTGATGGAAAAATTTGCGTCAAAGCCATATTGAAATAATAACCATAAACGCCCGTATTATGCACTTGAACTATCGCTTTAAAATCGGTTCCTTGCTTCAAACGAGAAGGATTAATTGGTTTTCCATCCATATCTACATAACTGATTTTCATATCCAAATTGTCATTACGAGCTTTCTCTTCACCTTCCACAGGAATCCCTTTCTGAATTAATCGTACATAAAGCGCTCCACTACTTTCATTCTTAAACTGCAACTTTATATTGTCCCTATCTGCATTGCCTAAGTCTTTTTGGAAAACAAAATTATGACAATCAATGGATTCTTTTTTACCATCCCAAACATAACTAAACTTAACACTCTCAGGCTTTTTACCATCGTAATACTGACTAATAGCCATCAGGCTAAAAGCCATTGTTTGCGTGCTTAACCAGCTCTTTGAATCCAATACCTTAGAAATGCTTTTTACCAGTTGAAATGCTTTATCTTTCTTGTCGAGTTTGGTCAAAAGCATTAATTCTATTGCCTTATCACGTGTACTCGAACCAAAGGTATAGTCGCTATAATATCTGCTATCAGTATCCTGATGAACCGAAACAAATTTCATTAATTCGTTTGCCATTTTATCATGACCAACCTGTGCATAAGCAAGGGCTAGCATAAACCGAGCCCGTTGATTAATATCCGTTTTTTGGCTAAAGCGATTCATGGCTCCCATTTCGGGCTTGCCAGCCAAAGCAAGGGTGTACAAACGATAAGCCTGATTTAACTGACTACCATAAAACGCCTCTTTGGTCCACGATTGTGCCCTCGCACGCTGATATTTCAACCAATTATACTTCATTCCTCCAGGCAGTTGATATCCTTTTTGTTCGGCTATAAGTAGCAAATGCCCCGCATAACTCGTTCCCCACTCATTGGCATAACGACCTCCCGGCCAATACGAAAAGCCTCCATCAGCAAGTTGGAAGCTACGCAATCGATTGATGCCCTCCATAATATTACGTTCCACCTCCTGACTTTGATAACTCGACATTTTAACTAAGTCGTTGAGGAATAGTTGAGGAAGAATTTTTGAGCTGGTTTGCTCGATACAACCATGAGGATAAGCAATCAATTCTTTTAGGCGAAAATCCAAGCCCATACTTGGAATTCCTGAAACTTCCAAAACGACCGAATTACTCTTTTCAATTCCCTGAGGGTGATAAACTGTTGACCAACTTGCAGCTTTATCCACAAGCCTGTCGCTGATAAAAATAGCGGGCAGGTTTGGTGTACGCACATTCAATTCAATATCGTAATATGCCTTATAATTTCCACTTGTGGCAACAATATGAGCCGTTGCTTTCCCCAAACCTTTAGCCACCTTCAAACGAAAATAAACCATTTGATCGCCTTCTTTGCTAAATTTTGTTGTTTGCGTTGACGCTCCCACAATTTTCAGTTTATCATTTGTTTTCAGGCTCACTTTCACATTTTTCACTTTTTTATTCATCGCAAAAACCGTAACAGGAAGCACAACCTCCTCTTCAGGTCCAACAACACGTGGCAGGGTAGCAAGAAGCATCAAATCTTTTTTCACAGCTACCGCTTTTTCGGCATTTCCATAAGCTCCTTTATTACCTGCTACCACCATAATTCGCACCGAACCTACATAATTTGGCATTTTGAATCGATGCTTTTGTTTTTCGCCCTCGGCTAAAGTAAAGGGGCCAGCAAAAAGCACAACCGGTTTGAAACGATTGGCTTTATTCTTAGAAGGATCGGGCTCACTACCATCACCACCAATGGCAAAAGCCTTTTCGAGACGTGCACCATAGGCTCCCACAACATAATCGTAAATATCCCAAGACCGAATTCCTAAAGCAACACGAGCATAAAACTTACGCCATGGATCGGGTGTTTTGAAATTGGTAATATCCAAAAGCCCTTCGTCCACAATAGCCAAGGTATAAGTCATGGCTTTTCCATTTTTCTCAGACACCTGCACATCAAATTCCTTCTCAGGCTTTAAGCTTTCTGCTACTGAAATTTCAGGGTAAAGCTTGGTATTTTTATCAACTACATTAATGGGCATCACGCCATACATTCGAATGGGGTTATCATTAAGCGTTTGTGCATGAGGCTGAATCAAACTTATATTAATAAATACGTTTGGAGCCATCTCCTTAGTAACAGGAAAACTAAATTGGGTTTCATTTTCCTGCGTTTTTACCCAAAACAAATCAATAATATCAGAACCTGATTCAATACTTACTAAGGCTCGCCCGTTTTTCGAACTGGGGATATTCACATTCACGGTTTCACCAACTTGGTATTTATCCTTATCGGTACTGAAACTAAGTATATTAGCTCCTACACCATTTCCTCCAATACGTCCATACCATTTAGAAAAATATACGACGATGGCTGTTTTATGACCACTAACAGGGTCTTCAGCAACAATAAGGTATCGTCCGTTATCATCGTAAGTACGGTAGTCTATTTTTATATCAAAACGCGCTCTTCCGCTGGAGTTTGTATTAACATATTGCGTACTCACAGGGCGACGAGAGTTACTTCCAATATAGGATGCCAAATTATCGTCATAAGAATTCCACCACCAACGCCAACTGATTTTATAAACTTTTACCTTTACATTGCGCCGACTAACAGGACTTCCCTTACTATCCACACTAGCAAGGTTTACTTGATATCTCGTATCGGTTTTATACCAGCCATCCTTCCCGTCATCATTCATTTTCAGTCCTACATACGACTCATAAGGCGAGTATTTTACATGCTGCGTAATAATACTGAAATCACCACTTTTCTCAAAAACACGAGTAACAAAATTGGCATTTAACAATCCCGGAGCTCCTATGGCTGGAATTTTTAAATTCATTTTTGTTTTTCCTTTAGCATCCAATGTGCCACTATACACCTCGGTTTCTTCACTTACATATTTAGAATTAGGGAATAAAAACTGATAGTTTTGAAATTTATCAAAGCTGGTAGCCGCAGGTTTCAAAGTCATTAAAACTTTAATATCCAAATTTCGAGCAGGTGAGCCATGCAACCAATTGGCCTGGATATTTATTGGGCGACGAAGGTCTTTTTTGGTCAATAAATCACTTTTAAAATCTATTTTGGCTTTAATACGATTGGGTTTAATGGTTTCAATGCGAATATTACGACTGAATACAGCTCCCCCAACTTTAATACGAGCAGTCCAATTTCCCGTAGGGGCATCGGGCTCCGTTTTAATATGGAATGAGTAAAATCCATTATCATTATTTCTATTAATCTGATGAATAATGGTTTGCCCCATTGGGTTTATTAAATCAAAAATAACAGGATAATCAGAAGGCAGACGGTTTTCGAGGTCTTCCAATATCATGGTAAGGTAAATATTGTCGCCAGGCCGCCATACATCACGTTCGCCATAGATATATGATTTTAAGCCTTCTTGCACCGTCATTCCCATCACATTAAAATTACTCATGGATAGAGCTTCCCCATTATCTAAGCGCACATAGCCACGCTCATCCCCTTTTTGAGCCACTACAAAATAAGGTTTCGAAGCCAATTGCTCAATACTAATACCTAAATCATTCGTTGTACCCTCACCAATAATTTGTTTTTGCAAATTATAATATGTCAACTTCACATTCTTTACCGGGTCGGTGGTAATTAAGTCGGATACTACCACAGCAAATTTATTATTGGGACTTCCTTTCACGGTAATTCCAAAATTGGAGGCATAGAGATTCTGAGAAATTACATGATTGCCATACGACCGCCTGTAATACGTTGAGTGGCATGGGTTTTCGCGTTCTCTATAGTCGTAATCTTCGAAATAATAATCGTCGTAGTAGTCGTAATAATAACGGTTCTCATCATATCTTTTCATGTTTTTACGAACCTCTTCAGCATATTCGGCTTCCGTTTGCAAAACCGCTTTATTGCTATCGCATGGATAAATAGAATATGCCTGACGAAAGCTCAGTTTAACGCGATATATGGCACCTTTTTGTAAACTAATATAATCAGCCAAATCGATTTTAAATGTATTCCATTTATTCAAATCAGCTTTCAACATCTTACTCAAATCCAAACGTTTTTGAGCTATCAATCGTCCCGATAAACGAATATCATTATCTGAATTAAGATTATTCTCTTGTAAAAAATCCAAGACATTATTCTCATAGATCTGTATGATTTTTAGGTCAACCATCTTAAGGCTTACAGCCCGAAAAGGAAATATTAAGCCCTTGGATGAGGGAACAATTACCCCTTTTCCCAAAGCTTCCAAAGCAGGCTTATTACTCTCAAACGAAACAGGGAAAATGCTTGATGTTTGATACTTATAACCCAAAGCATTTTTAATACCTGACGAAATATGAATATTATTCTCGCCCGTTAATTTTTTAGATGGAAATACCTTTATCTTATTGTTGTCTATGATGAAAGTAACATCTCTATACTGATCAAAATAGATTAATCCTCTCAGGTTTTGATTGGCTTGAATAAGGTCTGAAAACACAAT
>QNXT01000077.1 GCA_003973505.1 Bacteroidota bacterium | reverse complement strand
GATTGTCAATATTTTGAGTAATAATCTCTTTCAAGCTTCCCTCCTGCTCCATTTTAGCTAAAGCTATATGTGCAGCATTGGGCTTGGCATTTCCAAAAAAATCAAAGAATAGTTTTTTCACCACAGGCCATGATTTTTCAGGCTTTCGACTGTAATAATCCAAATCTAAAATTATGGGATCATATTGGCTCCATAAACCGCCCGCTCCGCGAAATGGCGGAATGCCACTTTCCACCGAAATACCCGCTCCTGTGAATGCAACCGTATATTTTGACTTTTTTAAAATGGCTATTGCCTCTCGTATTTTTTCTTCTCTATTCATTCTTTGTTTTTCTGTTTATAAAGAGAGACCTTAAAGTTTGCATAATAAATATCTAATTTTTGCGAATTATAAAGATAAATCTTAATAATACTTTTATCAGTTACAGGCAATTTGGAAAGGTCTAAAATATCCGTTATTCTAAGGTATAATAATTTATTGGGTGTAAGATCCTCGTCAGTTAAAAAACTAAGTTCTTTTGAATCATAAAACACTTTCTCATCTTCTCCTGGATTTTCAACGGAGATAACTAATTTTGGTAATCGATCGTATTTTACGTCCGGTATTTTCAAATTAAAAGATATGCTAAACTTTATAAGACTGCTATCCTTTCCAATTGCATAATGCGTACCAAATGGATACATAAGGTTGGTATCAAAGGCAGTAGTGTCGATATAATTATAAACTAAGCTATCAAAGTGAAATACATTATCGTAAAGTGAATCAGGAATTATTTTATCCTCAAAACACACATAATGATTAATCATATTATACTCTTCAAGCAATTGATTCATAAGCTGTTTAACAGAATCGTTTTTATATGGCTCTAAATCTAAACCGGGAGCTTTTATTTTATATAAATCTTCTCCATTCAAATAATAATCATCATGGATTAGGTCAATAATTTCCTTATTCCAATAAATAAATGGATACGTATTTCTATTTCTAAATGTTCGACAGGTATCCAAATCATCTGCCATCCAGCTGACATACGAAGGAGCTTTTACATCATAATTATTAGCCAAATAATTAATCATTGTAGGTGAAACCTGAGCATGTAGTGCTACTGATTTGAAATGTACGGGTTTCTTAATAAGTGGTGAGTAAATGACAAGAGGCACACGAAAATGATTGGCTGCATTCTTGGGCTCATAATAACCTTGATGATCTCCGGTGATAATAAAAATGGTATTTTTATACTCTGGTCGCTTTTTATAAGACTCCATAAACCACTTTAATTCATCATCAAAAGACATAAAAGAAGCAAACATTTTTTTATTCTTGATAAAAAAGTCTTGTTCTTTATCACTCAGGTTAGCAGCCTTTACTCGTTCAACAAACTTTTTTTGATACTGCTCCGAATTTTGAAATACATAAGGAGGATGTGTTGTAATGGTTATATAGAAATTGATATAAGGCGTAGTAAAAAGACTATCCACATAATCTAAGCCCTGACGAAATAATTCGCGGTCGGCATAACCCCAACTCCAATTTCCTCCATTATCAATTGGTTTATATTTTTTATCAAATTTGTTGACAATAAAACGGGTGTTTTGAGCTCGCATCAATCCGCCTTGATTGGCAAAATAAATAGGTGATCCACTTATAAAAGCACTATAATAATTTTCCTTATTCAAAATTTTAACAATGCTTTGATGATGCGGTAAAAAAGGAATTGAATTAAATCCCACCTTGCCGTAAGGAGCTGAAGCAACAAGTGTTGGCAATATTTCGAAAGATATAGAAGAACTGCTCATACAATTAGACCAATACAAACTTTGATTGGATAATGAATCGAAATAAGGCGTTATCATTCCCCGATATTTCGAATCGTAGCCATTCATACTAGCTGACAAACTTTCCACGATGATATAAACTAAATTGGGCTTTTCTTCTGCCTTTTTTAAGAAAGGTCCCAATACATCATGCATCTCGTTTTTGTGTAATAAAGGATATTCTACACTCACATAATTATGACCAAAATACTTTTGAAAATGGCGAACATCAGACTCTGTCAAAACCCCATTAATTGTAAAATACTTATAGTTGATTATCTTTTCAATTAAGAATGAAAGCTTATTTGCTTTTAATTGATAGGCTACTTTATAGGTCTTCGGTTTTTGCTCTTTTAAGGTAAATGTAATGATTGCAATAAGTGTGAATAGGGAGAAAAGGATAATGGAAAGTAATTTGGGCAACTTCCATTTTTTTATAAGCAAATAGTCGAATAAGAAGTATAAAGCCAGGGGTAAGCTGATAATCAATATGTTTATCAAACTAAAACTATCATTGCCCATTACCACTAAAAGACTTTCCTTTATTGATTGTTGCACAATTTCCTGATCCAAGGCAGCACCTCGTTCCGAGAAAAATATGATAAGCGAACTTATGGAAACAAGAACTAAAGCATTTAAGACCTTTTGGCTAATGCTAGCCAATTTGCGCGATAATAAATACAATACTGCAAACAGCCCAAAACTAAGTAGAGAGAATATTATGAAGAATTCCAAATCGTAGAACAAACCGAAAAACTCATTTATGACGGTCGATTCTGGAAGTTTAATTCGATTGCTAAGAAACACTAATTCCAATAGTCTTAAAAAAGGAATCGTAAAAATCAGAGCTAGTTGAAGTCGGATAAATTTGAGTACTAATTTCATTTAAGCTTTATATTTTAACAAGCACAAAGCTACACAAATTAGTTCTGCATTACGTAAATAGAACGACTATTCTTTTTTGAGAATATACCTCATAAAAAAGGACTGATTGAGCAAGGATTTATCAATAGTTTCCGGATTATCCATGCTATGCTTGAATTGATTTTTTCGAATAGGCCTCCCTTTTCTTTGCGATATTTTCTTTTGCTGCCCATTCCATTTATCAATATCTTCATTTATTACCTCCAACAGTCTGCTTCGAACCCTGGTATTTATCGCAGTTTGAGGATTTGTAAATCGATTATTTTTATTTTGTGGTTTCATTATAGGTTTAGCCACCTTTTTCTTTTGCAAGTACCCAACAATTAATGAATAAAACATTGATAGGTATTTCATTAAACTGGTAATAATCACATTGGAGTAATTATCAGCCGTTTCTTCTATCTTTAAGACATAACCATTAAAACCATCACGATCGGTGGATTCGTAGCTAAGTTCATCTTGTTCAACATTCCATTCGTTTTCATCTAAATGAAAAAACTGGTTACCGATTTCTAGCATATAGTCGCTTAAGTTTAAAGTGGAATTTGTATTCATGGGCTTTTATTTTACTTAATTAATAATTGATTTTAGCTTTAATTTATCCAAGTACTTTCGGGATAACGGTGGCAAAATTACCACACTAATACAGCTATATCAAGACTTTCAAGTAGTTTTATACTGCTTAATTAAATTTTTAAGCTGCTTAATTTTACTTAATTCTATAGCAGTCGTAACTTAATTATTTAATAAAACACTTGATTTTCTGCTTAATTATTTTGTATCTTTGGAGCTAATAAAAACTGCCTAAAGCCAAAACTTAAAATGCTAAGCAACAATAAGCTGACATATATTGATACTTTATACCTTTTGTCGCAAGCAAAAGAATTGGTAATCGGCTTAAATAAAGCTATAGGTTTTTATTACGATCCTTTCGAAAAACAAATTGCAGCAAGCCTTTCAGAAACAAAATCGAATCATATTCAAGAATTGGAATTGGAAGACAACTATGATTTGCGTCAGATTATGCAAATGCGGAAAGAAAAACAATCGGCAGTTTGGCTTTCTGAAAATGAGCTACCTTTTAGCTTAAAAAAGAATAGAAGTATTCAAGCGCAAGTCTTTGACGAATTACAAAAGACGGTTCTTTTATTACGCATTCCCAATAAGGATGATGGGGGAATGGATTTGATTTATCTGTTTTTCAATGCTAATGCCAGTAATTTTGGTCTTCGCAAGTCGGATGATGTGCTGAATACAGATAATAAAGTGATTATTGCTCAGCTTATCCACAATAATTTTAAGCAAATTCTTTCTCAACGGAATGAATTGATGCAACAAGTAGATCAGCTCAAAAATCATTATGCAATCATTCAGCAAAAATATGAGTTGATTAAGCAAAACGAGAAAAAACAAAAGCAGGATTCCAATAAACAGGTTCTGCAATATTGTGAATATCTGATAGGAAAACAGGCAGAGCAAATGGGTGTTCATATTGAAATGAGCCGTGAGTTGATGGAATTATTAGGTGATTATCGAGGTCCGATTCAAAATATAGAACCATTGCTTAATGAGGCAATTAAACGCGCTAATGAAACCAATGCCAATATTTTAAGTCCCGTCCTTACTTTAGAGGAATGGCATTTCGATAATTTGGATCAAGATATTTACGAAGCCATAACGAATACGGACGACATAAATATAGAAGGGCGTTACTTAACCACCTTCAAATTATTAGAACGCTATGAAGAGTCGGCGCGTAAACTAGTGAGCAATCGTGAGAAATTGACCGGAGCAAATGTGGGGAAAGCCTTAGCTAAACCGATTTCAGCAGCAGCAGTATCTGATTCCCTCAAAAAACATCAAGACAAGATAAAGACTCTATGCAAACAATATCCCAATCGTTGGAAAATCATCCGTAATGAATTTAGGCCATTGACAAATATTATTGGGGCTTAAAGTTAGGATTTTTGATTTTTGAATCTTGATTTTTGATTTCTTTTTTGATTTATAAACCTGAACTCTATAAAATCAGGCTATGTTCTAATTCTTACCACTTTTCAATGGTTTTTCGCCCCAACCCTAAAGGTAGAAACCATTGAAAAAACAAGATTCATTTTTTACTTTTTGGTTCCCTTTAGGGCAAGGGTAAAACAAAAAGTAAAAAATGCTGTGACAATTAGTATTTAGCCTATAAAATCGTAGAAAATCATAGAGGTAATCGCGAAACAAAAAATAAGCGTATCAAAATAAAAATAGTAAGATAAGGGAAGTCATCACTTTCAATTAGGCCAAATAAAATCAACAGATATTCAAAAGCTATTTATTGAGTCTTCAAAATAGTGTGAAAATCTTTTTAATAAAACGCTAAAAAAAAATCATCCTAATCATCCAATCTACTATCTTTGCCTAAATCTTTTAAATAAGTAATATAGATGGATAAAATTAGTTATGCCCTTGGTGTTAATATAGCGGAATCGCTTAAACAACAAGGCTTTTCTTTAAATAGCTACGAAGATTTTACGGCAGCTGTTAAAGATGTATATGAAGGCAATGTAAAGATGCAGCCTCAAGAAATTGGTGAAGTATTGAATGCCGAGTTTACTCGTGTGCAAGAGCAAGTACATGCTGCAAAAATTGAAGAAGGAAAAGCCTTTTTAGCTGAAAATGCAAAACGTGATGAGGTTACCGTGTTACCAAGTGGTTTGCAATATGAAGTGATTAAGGAAGGTCATGGACCTATTCCTAAAGCAGACGATACCGTTACAACACATTATCATGGCACCTTGCCTGATGGTACTGTATTCGACAGTTCTGTTCAGCGTGGTCAGCCTGCAAGTTTCCCAGTTTCAGGAGTAATCAAAGGTTGGGTTGAAGCCCTACAATTGATGCCTACCGGAAGTAAATGGCGTTTGTATATTCCTTCAGATTTGGCTTATGGAGCTCAAGGTGCTGGGAAAGACATTGGACCACATCAAGCATTAGTTTTTGATATTGAATTATTAGATATAAAGAAATAAATGAGCTATCTACCTGATAATCTAAGTTGTTTGAATCAATCATCCTTTGATGATCAGTTAGTTTATTTTTATTGATATTATTGGGGTTAATTAGTTTTAGCCCCTTTTTTTTGACCGAAATTTGAATAACCCTATAATTATACAATTCTTATGAAGAATAAAAGTTTAGTTTCCATTAACGATTATAGCAAAGAAGATATCTTACATATCTTAGACCTTGCTGAAGGATTTGAGAAAGATCCACGACAAAAGATCCTGAGCAATCATGTTATTGCCAGTTTATTTTTTGAACCATCCACTCGTACTCGCTTGAGTTTCGAAAGTGCCATCAATCAATTGGGTGGTCGTGTAATTGGTTTTAGCGATGCAGGTAGCTCCAGTGTAAAAAAAGGCGAATCATTGCGCGATACCATTCAAACGGTTTCTCTATACTCCGACCTTATTGTTATGCGTCATCCATTGGAAGGAAGTGCTCGTTTTGCAAGTGAAGTGAGTGACACACCTATTATTAATGCAGGTGATGGTGCCAATCAGCATCCTACACAATGCCTACTCGACCTCTACTCTATTCGTAAAACGCAAGGTTCGTTGGATAATTTACATATCGCTTTTGTGGGAGACTTAAAATATGGTCGTACTGTACATTCCCTAGTGATTGCACTTACCATGTTTAAGAATGTAACTTTTCATTTGGTTTCACCTTTTGAATTAAAACTACCTCGTTCCATTAAGAACTTTATTTTGGATGCAGGCTTAACCTACAATCAATACGATGATATTGCACAAATAATTGATGATGTGGATATTCTTTATATGACAAGAATACAACGTGAACGTTTTGCCGATTCAGTAGAATATGAGCGCGTAAAGAATTCATACATACTTGATAATTCCATGTTGAAGAATTCAAAAGACAATCTACGTATTCTTCACCCACTACCAAGGGTAAATGAAATATCGGAAGATGTGGATAATAATGAGAAAGCTTATTATTTCCAACAAGCCGAAAATGGCGTTTATGTTCGTCAGGCATTATTGGCATCAATTTTAGGATTAAAATAAAAGGAGGATATTATTATGGATAAGAAAAGAGAATTAAGTGTATCGGCTCTCGAAAATGGAACCGTAATCGATCATATACCACAAGGACATGTTTTGCAAGTAATGAGCATCCTTAATTTAGAAGATTTTGATGATCAAATATATTTTGGAGCCAATTTAGATAGTAAAAAATATGGCAAAAAAGGTCTTATTAAAGTGAGTAATCGCTTTTTTAAGAGTAATGAGATTAATAAAATTTCCTTGGTTGCTCCTACAGCTACTTTAATTGAAATTCGTGATTTTGAAGTGGTGAATAAAACAGGAGTTACTATTCCTGACGAAGTGCATGAAATTGCAAAATGCATTAACCCAAAGTGTATTACCAATAATGAATATGTACCTACTCACTTTACAGTAATTGACAAAGAGGACCTTAAACTAAAATGTCATTATTGTGAAAAGATTACTAAGAAGGAAAATGTTCAATTTATCTAGTATTAATCTTATGAAACAGTTAAAATTCAGTCTCTTAATTGGTGCGATAGCTTTTAGTTCAATGAGCTTTGCACAGAATAAAGATAAAGCAAAGTTTAATGAATACGAACCTGGATTTTACCAAAATTTTATCCTTAAGGATGTGAATGCGGTAAAAGCTAACGCAGTAGAGCATAAAAAGGATAAACGCTTTGCTATGGATCAATCGGGCTTGGATTTACCCAATAAAATTGCGGATTATAAAGAGCATACATTTTGGCATCAGCCAACAACCTCGCAGGGAAATACTGGAACTTGCTGGTGTTTTTCTACTACTTCATTTTATGAATCAGAAGTGTATCGTTTGCATAAAAAAGAAGTGAAACTCTCTGAGATGTACACGGTTTATTGCGAATATATTGAGAAAGCAAGAGCTTTTGTTCAAAAACGTGGTAATTCGAATTTTAGCGAAGGTTCTGAGGGAAATGCTGTGGCACGTATGTATAATATGTATGGTGCTATGCCCCGCGATGTATATGATGGTTTGATTGATGGCCGTAAATTTTACTCACATGCGGAGATGTTTAAGGAAATGAATGGCTTTTTGCAAAGTTTGAAAGTAACTAATAATTGGAATGAGGAAGAGGTATTAAATACCATTAAATCTATTATGAATCATTATATGGGCACCCCTCCTACTGAGTTTGATTATAAAGGAGTTCATTATACTCCAAAATCTTTCTTAAAAGACTATTTGCAATTAAATATGGACGATTATGTGGAAGTGCTTTCCTATATGCAACAGCCCTATTGGCAGCAAGTTGAATACGAAGTGCCTGATAACTGGTGGCATTCGAAGGAGTATTATAATGTTCCATTAGATGTTTATATGGATATCATTCATGAGGCAGTAGATAAAGGTTATACCATGAGTATTGGTGGCGATGTTTCGGAAGCCGGTTTTTCTCGGAAAACCAATTGTGCTTTGGTTCCTGATTTTGATATTCCATCAGCAAATATTGATGAAAAGGCACGTCAGTTCCGCTTTTCAAATGGTACTACCACTGATGACCACGGCATGCATTTGGTGGGATATACCAAAGATAAAGATGGAAAATATTGGTATCTAATCAAAGACTCTAGTTCAGGCTCACGTAATATTGATCAAAATGCACCTGAGTTTGGATATTATTTCTTCAGTGATGACTATACAAAACTTAAAATGATGGGATTTACCATTCATAAGGATATGTTGAAAAAATATATGAAGAAATTCAAATAAACCACAATAAACCAACACAAACACAAAGGGCTTAGCAATGATTTTTGCTAAGCCCTTCTTCTTTTATAGTCTTGTGAATTATTGGATTATCAATTTACCATTTTTAAGTTTTTTACTATTTTCATAAATCTCAAAAAGATAAATTCCTCTTGAAATACCATTACGATAAAGTCTGATACCGTCATTAGAGACCTGATATTTAATGTTTACTTCACGACCTTGTGAGTCAAAAACTTTAAATACTAAATTTTCGTGGTTTACAATATTCATTTTAATAAACGCTTTATTAATCATAGGATTTGGGTAAAGATTTCCATATTCATTCTGACTAACATCGTCCATTCCCACTGTTACAATAATTGTTTCGCAATAAGCAGCACTACTTCCCGCTGCATTTATAGCTGTTAGGCAAACATTATAGTGACCTCCAGAAGTGAAAGTTTCTATAGGATTTTGAAGTGTACTTGTATTCCCATTACCAAAATTCCAAGCCCATTGTGTGGGTGCATTTGTGGAACTATCTACGAATTGTACCACATCCAAACCGTTGAATACATAACCAAAGCTTGCTACAGGAGGTAATTGGGTATATGTTAGTGTTTTACTAATGGAATCTATTCCCATACTTGAGCTCACCACCAATTTAACAGTATAGCTTCCATACTGGGCATAAGTATGTGTTGGGTTCTGAGTGTTATCCGTTACTCCATCACCAAAATCCCAATCCCAAGTAGTTGGTGTCGGGCTTGTAAGGTCGGTAAAGCTAACTATTGGAGCATTGGTCGTATCAAAACTAAAATCAGCCGTAGGAGGTGGAATATATGCAGATGTTATGGCACGGAAATGGTAATCCGTAGCTCCGCTTGTACCTGTTGCAGCAGCCCAAGCTCCGCTACTTGTTTTTACAAACGATCTGGAAGTAACACCAGGCTGCGTTATAGTGCACCATACGCCCCCTATTGGGACCGTATATCCAATGAAAATATCGCCTGATAGATTGGTAAGCTGAGCTGCATAAGGTCGTAAATCAATATTAGTCATTGCACTCGTATTCTGCAATGTGGCTTTGGGTTTTACCATAATTGGTGTAATAATATCTGTTCCTGGAACCCCATTAGCATCAGTCCAAACATGCACTAACATACTGTCATTAGGTCGATTTGGATCCGTATAATTTCGAATTAAAATACCATTTAAAATACTCGGAGATGCAAGGCTAATTTTAACAGCCACTGATTTGTCAATCCCTACAGAATCAACAAAGTCAACTTGTCCATTATCATAAGCAATATAATTTCCTGAAATAAAGCTAAAGGTGTCTGTTATTTCTGTGTTTGGGCTTGTTGCATTATCTGTAGCTTCAAAATAATAATCTACCATGGCTCCACCCACTTGTTGAGGAATAATAAAACTATATATATTTCCAGTGATATTCGTACCGCTGACACTTGTATAGGCTGCTCCATCTACGCTATAATATAAATTAGCTGTCTGTATGCCTGAGATGTCGATAATACTTGCCATTACAGAATCTTGAAAGCCTGTAGCATCATAAAAAACAGGTGGTGTATGCAATACAAGAGGTGGTGCATTATCAACAGAGCTGCTTGTAACTACAACATCATCAATATACATACCATCATAGTTTACCGCACCATCACTATAAAAACGGAAGCGAACTTTTACATTTGAATTTCCAACATAACCTCCCAATGAGTAAGTAAATTGAGTCCAAGTCGCTAATACTCCATCAAAAATATCAATATTTACCCAACTCGTTCCCCCATTCGCTGAAACATCAACATACATATAATCGAAGCCTGCTTCGATATTGTATTTTGCCCAAAAACTAAGGTCTGCCGATAAAGCGGTACTAAGGTCAATTCCCGAACTCATAGTCGCTGTAATCATATTCAGATTATCGGCATAATTGCCCGTTGGACTTTCTGAGATTGAATGGCTTGTTGAATGCGATGAGGCTGTAGTAACACCCCAATTTCCTGTAAAAATCCAATTTGAACTACCCGACTCAAAATTATCTGAGAAAACAGTAGTTTGCGCTTGAGCTAAAAACGCATATACAAACAGATTGATAATTAGTAAAACTTTCTTCATAATTTAATAATTTAATGAACTTATAAATAATTGTTCATAAAACTACAAAAAATAACAATCCATACAGATATATACGAAAATTATTATCCCGAATAGCCATTTATAACTAACATTAAATAATAATATATAACATTATGTTATTATTAAACGCTTAAATATTATTATACAACATTATTTCAATATACCCATAAATTATTAACATAAATAATTAAACTAGGCATTGCTTTTCTTAAACAACTTCCCTATTATTGTAGAACGAAATGAGAAACAAGGATTTTTCATCTATTTTAAGAAAAAACACAAACACAATTATAAACCAACAAAACAATAAGATTATGGCTAACAATTATGAGAAACTCGTTAGCGAGTTTATGGAAAAAATCAAAGCTAAAAATCCAGGTGAAGTGGAATTTCATCAAGCTGTACATGAAGTTGCAGAATCTTTAATTCCTTTTATAGAGGAGAATCCTCAATATAAGTCGGCAAAGATACTTGAGCGTTTAGCTGAACCCGAGCGCGTAATTATGTTCCGCGTTCCATGGATTGATGATAATGGTGAATTGCAAATTAATCGTGGATTCCGCATTGAGATGAATTCAGCGATTGGTCCATATAAAGGTGGTCTTCGCTTCCACCCCACTGTTTATTTAGGAATTCTTAAGTTTTTAGCATTCGAGCAAGTTTTGAAAAACTCACTTACTACCCTTCCAATGGGCGGTGGTAAAGGTGGTTCTGATTTCGATCCTAAGGGTAAATCAGATAATGAAGTTATGCGTTTTACACAAAGTTTTATGACAGAACTTCAGCGTCATATTGGACCTGATACCGATGTTCCTGCGGGAGATATTGGCGTTGGTGGCCGTGAGATTGGTTTCTTATTCGGACAGTACAAACGTATTCGCAACGAATTTACGGGTATTCTTACGGGTAAAGGTTTAGAATGGGGAGGTTCATTAATTCGCCCTGAAGCAACCGGATATGGAAACGTTTATTTTGCACAAGAAATGTTATCTACGAAAGGCGAATCTTTTAAAGGTAAAGATGTGGTTATTTCTGGTTCAGGAAATGTGGCACAATATGCAACAGAAAAAGTGATTGAATTGGGTGGTAAGGTTCTCACCCTTTCCGATTCATCGGGTTACATTTACGATCCTGATGGTATTGATTCTGAAAAATTAGCATTTGTTATGCATCTAAAAAATGTAAAACGAGGACGTATTAAGGAATATGCTGATAAATACGGTTGTGAATATCATGCAGGAAAAACACCTTGGGGTGTTCGCTGTGATGTGGCTCTTCCTTGCGCAACACAAAATGAATTGAATGGTGACGATGCTAAGAAACTTGTAGCCAATGGATGTATTTGTGTTTCTGAAGGAGCCAATATGCCATCTACACCTGAGGCTTATATGTATTTTATTGAGAAGAAAATTTTATTCGGTCCTGGTAAAGCTGCCAATGCAGGTGGTGTTGCTGTTTCCGGATTAGAAATGTCTCAAAATTCAGCTCGCTTATCATGGACTCGCGAAGAAGTAGATGAACGCTTACATAATATTATGAAGAGTATTCATAATGTATGCGTACAATACGGCACGGAGAATGACGGATTTGTTAACTACGTTAATGGGGCTAATATTGCCGGTTTTGTGAAAGTTGCCGATGCAATGCTTGCACAAGGTTATGTATAACAGAATTATTTAGTAATGCGAATAGCCATTCAGATTATCTGGATGGCTATTTTTTGCTTTAGGGCGTATTGTTTAGAATCATCACAACGAGCAAAGCGAGTTCAAATCATAATAAATCATAAGAATCAGCGTCAAAAAAAAAGCATACGAGCGAAGCGAGCTAGCACCATGGACTCCGCAAGCTTCATCCATGGAAAACAATAAGAACGTTTTATCAAACTCATCACAACGAACGAAGTGAGTTAAAATCAGTTAAATCAGAGTCAATAATAAAAAAAACGAGCAAGGCGAGTTCTAATCATAATAAATCATAAATATCAGTGTCAAAAAAAAC
Source organism: Bacteroidota bacterium (assembly GCA_003973505.1). The sequence continues at coordinate 2,013 of QNXT01000077.1, read as the reverse complement.
AAGTTGGCAAAGAAAGTCATGGTTTGTTCACCATAGATTCTGCAAGCCCCATCCATAGAAAACAATAGAGCCGTTTTATCAAACTCATCACTACGAGCGAAGTGAGTTAAAATCAGTTTAAATCAGTCAAATCAGAGTCTAAAATAAAAAACGAGCGAGGCGAGTTCTGTATCTAGCACCATGGACTCCGTAAACTCCATCCATGGAAAACAATAGGAACGTTTTATCAAACTCATCAAAACGAGCGAAGTGATTTCAAACTATAAAGAATCATAGAAAACTACAACCAAAGAAAGTCAGCATCATTTTAAGCAAGCAACACTTCTTTCTTCTTCGTTCTTTTAAGGGCATAAAACAGTCCACTATAAAACAAAGAAATCATGGCTAAATCAATCAGGATTATACTCAAGCTTGAAAACCGAAAATAATCAAGAATACAGCTTAGCCCTATGATAATTAAAACCAATAAACCAATAAAAAAGGCTATTTGATTTTGTTTCCAACCCAAGCGAAGAAAAAGATGATGAATATGGTTTTTATCTGCCCTAAATGGTGACCTACCCTTGCGAATACGCACAATTGCCACACGTGCTGAATCCACAAAAGGAATAGCAATAAACCCAAAGGCAACGCCTGGAGCACTATTAAATTGATATGGAGAACCTGCAATCAAAGTATTCACATCATCAAACTTCAATAAAGTTATTGCAAGCAACAACCCCACACTGAGGGTTCCGGTATCGCCCATAAATATTTTCGAAGGTGAGTAATTAAAAATCATAAATGCCAAAAAAGCGCCGCTCAAAGAGAGTAATAGCAAACTGAAATCAAATTGATCGGTGAGAAAAAACCAAATACCCAAGATGGAAAAAACAATAAAGGCAAATAAAGAAGCCAGCATATCAATTCCATCTATAAAATTGAATGAATTTATCACCCAAAGCATTAAAAATATGGTTAAGCCGACATCCATAAATCTCCCCAAACCACCATCGATATGATGACTAAGAAAATCAATTCGAATATCAGCAAAAAATACAAGGATAATTACAGCAAATAGCTGACTCGCAAGCTTTGTTTTGACACTTACCGGATGAAAATCATCACGCAAACCCACAAAAAACATAAGTAATCCCGTTGCCGTTACATAACGTATATCAGGAAAGTTAACCGCATCCACAAAAAGCAAAAAGGAGATTAGCACACTGGAAAAAATTGCCAAACCACCCAAAGCGGATACTTGGTCTTTATGTACCTTACGGTAATTTGTTGGAACAAAAAGCCCTTTTACCTTGGCCATCTTAATTAGTGGCGGCAACATAAGTAAGGTAAGTACCAATGAAAAGGCAAAGCCCATAAAAACATCTTCCATATAGCGAAGATATAAAAAAGCCGCTATCCCACATTTATAAATGTGAATTAGCGGCTTTTTGAAACAAGAAATTATTATTGAACCATTAGCTTTTTACTAAGCTTAACTGTGTTATAAGCATTTACATAATGAATGATATACATCCCTTTAGGTAAATCTGCAATATCCAATCTCATGGTTTTTGCATCTGCATTTACTGCTATGCTACGTACTAGGCGACCCGAATAATTATAAATCTCAATAGCATCACCATGTTGCATATCCTCACTCAACTGCAAATTTACAAAGCCATCTACAACAGGGTTTGGATAAATGCGCATTTGCACTTCATTATTCGACTCATCTGCTTTTTTGATTGTATTAGCATATCGAGCAAAAACTGGTCCAAAATACTCAAAATCACCATTATAATCCATTTGCAATAAGCGATAATAGTTATCGCCATCAATAGGATTTTGATCAATATATTGATAGTCAATAAGTACATTTGAATTTCCTGCAGCAGCTATTTCATCAAGACTTATCCAATTTTCACCATCAGTAGAGCATTGTACCTCAAAATACTGACTATTGGTTTCCGTAGCCGTTTGCCATTGAAGATTTACTGCGTTTGCTTTGGTTTTTGCGGTAAAACTTAGGAG
>QNXT01000122.1 GCA_003973505.1 Bacteroidota bacterium | reverse complement strand
TAACCCATATAATTATAGCTTACCTCGAAGAATCCGTTTTGGTGTAATCTTCAGCTTCTAATTTGATATTAAAAAGTTTCGATTATGAAAAGAATAATATATAGTATATTCACTATCGCGCTGATAAACTTCCTTTTTATTGGAGAAGTTTACGCAGATAAAGTGCATGGAGAAGGTAAAAATGCAAAAACCGCTAATCCAAATGCTCGTACTAGTGGAGTTGCGGGTTGTATTCCTGCTCAGTCAGCCACCGATTTGAACCTTAATAATGTAAGAGCTCGTATCAATACAGGTGGCGACATGTGGTGGGATTTACAAAGTATTAGTCAGTATGAAATTCCTAAAGGTTCAACTAAAACTTCTATGTTTTCAGCTTCGCTTTGGCTTGGAGGATTGGATGTTAACGGTCAGTTAAAGGGAGCGTTTCAACGTTATCGTGGATATGGTAATGACTATTGGCCAGGACCATTAACCGATGATGGTAAAGCTTCTGTTACTCAGGAAGTATGTTCAAAGTATGATAAGCACTTTGTTATCTATCGTGAAGATGTTGATGAGTTTTTAGTAAAATATGGTAATACTTCAGAGTATCCTGATTATACTGTGCCTAAATCAATTCAGGATTGGCCAGGTAATGGTGATGTTTCAAAAAATCAAAACCAATTTTTAGCTCCTTTCGTTGATGTGAATGGTGATGGAGTTTACGATTGGCAACAAGGTGATTATCCATATTATGATGTAGATAATGAATTGTGTAAACCTAAAAAAGATGCTAATGGAGATTACTTTTATGAGCCTACTGCTGAAGGAAATGGAATCTTGGCAGACCAGGTACTTAAAGGTGACCAAACATTATGGTGGGTTTTTAACGATAATGGAAATGCCCATACCGAATCTCGTGGTAATGCTATTGGTGTTGAAATTAGAGCTCAGGCATTTGCTTTTGCTACTAATGATGAGATTAATAATATGACATTCTATACTTATGAAATTATTAACCGTTCTTCTTTCCGTTTGACTGAAACGTATTTTAGTCAGTGGGTAGATACTGATTTAGGTTATGCTTATGATGATTATGTAGGATGTTGTTATAATGGTACTGCAAAAGATGGTTTGGGTAAGCCTGACCATTATGGCTTGCAGCCTCCAGCCATTGGAGTTGACTTCTTTCAAGGTCCTTATATGGATCCAGATGGTATAGACAATCCAGATACTGCTGCTGATGGTTCTATGATGTGTGATGAAAGTATCAATGGAGTAAACTTTGGTGACTCTATTATTGATAATGAGCGTTTTGGTATGCGTAAATTCGTATATCATAATAATACTGGTGGTAATGCTGCTATGACAGATCCTGAATTGGCTTCTGAGTATTATCAATTACTTACAGGTTATTGGAAAGATGGTGTACGTATGCGTTATGGTGGAAATGCTCACCCATCAGCAGGTGGTACAGGCCCTGAGTGTGATTTCATGTTCCCTGACGAAACAGATCCTTGTAACTGGGGTACTGGAGGAATTCCTCCTTCTCCAAAGAAGTGGACTGAGCAAACTGCGGGTAATGCACCTTTTGACCGTCGATTTATGCAATCTGCTGGTCCTTTTACGCTTGAATCAGGTGCTGTAAACTATATTACTGTAGGTATTCCTTGGGCACGTGCTGCTGCAGGAGGACCATGGGCATCTGTTGAGTTATTACGTACTGTTGATGATAAAGCACAAGCTTTATTCGATAACTGCTTTAAGGTACTTGATGGTCCTGATGCTCCAGAATTAACTATTCAGGAAGTAGATCGTGGATTGATTTTATATATTGAAAATATTAAGGCTTCTAATAATGCAAATGAGGATTATAAAGAAGAAGATGTAACTATTTCTGCTTTAGGAAAAGGTTATGATCCATATTATCGATTCCAAGGATATCAGATTTATCAGTTGAAGGATGCGAACGTTTCTATTTCACAAATTCGTGATCCAGATAAAGCACGTCTTGTAGCTCAGTGTGACTTAAAAGACTCAGTAGCTAATTTGGTAAATTATGTTTACGATGAAAACCTTGCTGCAGTTGTTCCTACTATGATGGTGAAAGCTGAAAATAAAGGTATTCGACACTCATTTAAGATTCTTGAGGATGAGTTTGCAACAGGTGATACTCGATTGATTAATCAAAAGAAATACTATTTTGTTGCTATTGCTTATGCTTATAATGAATATTTGAAGTATTCTCAAGATCCTAACGTAATTGGTGGTCTTTATGGTCAAAAAGAACCTTATCTAGCAGGTCGTAAAGCTGCTGTAGGTCCAATACAAGTTCAAGTAGCTATTCCACATATTTTAACTCCAGAGGCTGATGGTACAGTTACTCATTCGCAATACGGTGATGGACCAAGAATTACGCGCCTTGATGGACGTGGTAATGGTGGACACGAATTGATGTTAACTGCTGAGAGTTTTAAGAATATATTCGAAAACAACCAGTTAGAAGAAGTTGAGTACGTTAATGGAAAAGGTCCTATAAATGTAAAAGTAATTGATCCTCTTCGTGTTAAAAATGCAGAGTATGTATTAAGTTTCGAGACTTCTACTTCTGGTGGAGACTTGAATAATGCTGGTTGGGTTCTTACTAAAAACGGTGATTTACTTGATTCTTCAGTAGTAGGAATCGAGATGGCTAACGAGCAATTATTCTTAGATGAAGGTTTAAGTGTTCAAATTGGACAAGCTCCTGCCGCTGGTGATGAAGATGCCTTCCAAAATGGTGTTATCAGCGCAACAATTACTTATCAAGATAGTTCTAAAAACTGGTTAACAGGAGTTAAAGATTTTGATGGATTTAAGCCTATGAACTGGATTCGATCAGGAACCATTGAAGATAAGAGTGATGCTGAGAATAATGACTATGATCCTGCTAAATGGTTAGACCCTGAAGAGCACTTCGAGAAATTATTAGGTGGTACTTGGGCTCCTTATCGCTTAGCTTCTAAATATAAGGATGGTCCTGCAGGAACAGGTACTTTTGCAAGTTATAAGCTAAATATTCTTGAAAGTGTTGATATTGTGTTTACCTCTGATAAATCAAAATGGTCGCGTTGTGTAGTTCTAGAAACTGGTGACGATCAAACGGCTAGTCAGGGAAATGCTAAGAAGTTTGCACTAAGAGATCATTATTCAATAGATAAAGACGGTAACTTTGCTACAACAGATGTTGGTTCTAATAATCCAGAAGATGCAAATTATATATCGGGTAAAGGTATGGGTTGGTTCCCAGGTTATGCAATAAGTTTGGAAAGTGGAGAGCGTTTGAATGTTATGTATGGTGAGTCATCTTGGCTTGTTGGTGAAAATGGTGCTGATATGCAATTTAATCCAACCTCTACACTAAGTACTGCATTAGGAGATATCTTATTTGGTGGAAAACACTTCTTATATATCTTACGTCATTCACCTGATAATAATGGCTGTCCTGCATATGATGCTGGAGAGTGGATTTATAATACCTTGAAAGGAAATGCTAGTGCCATTAAATTGATGCGTGTACACCGTGAAATTATGTGGACTTCTATCCCAATGTTAGAAAAGAGTCAAGAGTGGTTGAATAATGATGCAATTGTTAGTTTAAGAGTTTCGTACCCTTATACTAAGAATATGTTTGCTAAAGGTTCTCCTTCTAGTCCAAATAATGGTCTTCCAATGTATAAATTCAATACAGGAGATTTAGCTGTAGAGGTAAATAATAATGAGGCTGCTAAAAATGCTTTAGATATTATTCGTGTAGTGCCAAATCCATATTATGCATTCTCTTCATATGAAGAAAATCAGTTGGATAATCGAGTTAAGATTACGAATCTACCTGAGCGTTGTACTATACGTATCTATAACACAGCAGGCGTATTAATTCGTACATTTAAGAAAGACGAGGCTGCTACATTTATCGATTGGGATTTGAAAAACCATGCAGCTATTCCAATAGCAAGTGGTATCTATTACATCCATGTTGATGCTCCTGGTATTGGTGAGAAGGTGATTAAATGGTTTGGAGTTCTTAGACCTGTCGATTTGAATGCATTTTAATTGAGTGAATATATAAAACCCGAAACCTCTGGTTTCGGGCTTTAAATAAATTTAAGACATATTATAAAATAATTAACATATGAATCATTTTTATAAATTTCTAATAAGCGCCATCGTACTAGCTTTTGTATTCGCACCCATGAGCTCGTATGCTGGAAATAAGGACCGTGCTGGTGAGGCAGGTGCTGGGCAATTACTTATTAATCCATGGGCAAGAAGTAATGGATTAGGAGGTGCTAACTCTGCTATGGTAAGAGGACTAGAAGCGCAATTTCTTAATGTAGCGGGTATCGCCCATACAAACAAAACAGAAATTATTTTTACCCATACTACTTATCTTAAGGGTACAGGTACAAGTATTGCTGCTTTCGGTATTTCTCAACGATTAGGAGAAAATGGTGGAGTATTTGCTCTTTCTGTAGTGTCGTTTAGTTATGGAGATATTCCTATTACCACTGTTGAACAGCCAGAAGGGGGTATTGGAACTTTTTCGCCAAAGCAGAGTAATATTAATATTTCGTATGCAAAGAAATTTTCACATAGTATATATACAGGTGTGAACATTAAAGTTGTGAGTGAATCTATTTCCAATGTTTCTGCTAGTACTGTGGCTATTGATGCAGGTATTCAGTATGTAACAGGAAAAAAAGAGCAACTTAAATTTGGTGTAGCACTTAAAAACGTAGGGCCAAATATGCAGTATCATGGTGATGGACTTTCTTTCCGTGGTTTTGTTCCTGGTCAGGCAAACGCAATGACCGTTAATCAACGTTCTGCAGGATTTGAATTACCTTCATTGATTCGTTTAGGTGTTTCTTATGACCTTCATATTGCAGAGAATCATGTATTAACACCTGCTTATACATTTACTTCAAACTCGTTTACCAATGATCAGCATGCTGTAGGTATCCGTTATGCGTTTGATAAATTGTTGATGTTACGCGTTGCTTATGTTTACGAGAATGGAATATTTGATGATACACAACGCATGACAGCAAACACAGGTCTTACTGCAGGATTATCAATTGATGTTCCTTTGAATAAGAAAAGTGGTAGTGGAGTTTCTCTAGATTATGCATTCCAAGCATCAAATCCTTACGGAGGAACACATAGTATTGGTGTACGTATTCACTTATAAGAAAAAGATAAGGCATAAAATAATTTTCATTATTTTTGCGCAACAATATTCAAGAAGGCTCTTAATAAAGAGTCTTCTTTATTTTAACACATTCAGAAGCACCTTAGGGTGTTTTTTTAATATAAATATCATGGCGGACATACAGTATTTTTCAGAAGAAGGATTAGAAAAGCTACGGGCTGAGTTAGAAGAGCTTACAACAGTACAGCGCCCTGCAATATCAGCAGCAATTGCTGAAGCAAGAGATAAAGGAGATTTATCTGAAAATGCAGAATATGATGCAGCAAAAGAGGCACAAGGTTTATTGGAATTGAAGATTTCAAAGCTTCAGGAGATTGTTAGAAATGCCCGAGTTATAGACGAAAGCAAAATTGATACATCAAAAGTGCTTTTACTATCAAAAGTGACTATTAAGAATCAAGCAAATGGTGCTACTATGGAGTATATGATTGTGCCAGAAAAAGAAGCCGATTTAAAATCAGGAAAGATTTCTGTTAGCTCCCCAATAGCCAAAGGATTGCTTGGGAAAAAAGTGGGTGATTTAGCTGAAGTTCAGGTGCCTGTTGGAAAAATGATTTTTGAAATCGTTGATATAAAAAGATAATTATGAGTAGTATATTCACTAAAATCGTCAATGGCGAAATTCCTTCGTATAAAGTTGCTGAGGACGACCGCTTCTATGCATTTCTTGATATTAATCCTCTTGCAGTGGGACATACTCTTGTTATTCCTAAAAAGGAGATCGATTATATATTGGATATGGACGATGATTTGCATGCTGACTTATGGAATTTTGCCAAAAAAGTAGGGAAAGCTGTCGAAAAGGTCGTTCCTTGTAAACGTATCGGTATTACGGTAATTGGTTTAGAGGTGCCTCATACTCATATTCATATTATACCAATAAATACGATTTATGATATGGATTTTAATCAACCAAAATTAAAATTGGCAGCTCCAGAATTTGAGCAATTGGTGATTAATATCTCTAAAGCTTGGAAAGACTTAGGTTTTTAGAACCTATATTCTATATTTTTCTTTTGGGATTGTCAGCTAAGAAAGCTTTCCATCCGGTATAGGATTTTTCATTTCCTCCTACACCTCGTTGGTAGAAATGACAGACAGCGGCAGCCAATCCATCTGTTGCATCCAAAAACTCGGGTATTTCATCAAATTTCATTAAAGATTTTAGCATGGCAGCCACCTGCTCTTTGCTTGCATTACCGTTTCCTGTAATCGATTTTTTAATTTTTTTAGGCGCATATTCCACATAGGGAATGTCTCGGTATAGAGCGGCTGCAATGGCTACGCCTTGAGCCCTTCCCAATTTTAGCATCGACTGAACATTCTTACCAAAGAATTGGGCTTCAATGGCCATTTCATCAGGATGATATTCCTCTATCAATGATAAAGTACGCTTAAATATTTTTTGAAGTTTCTGGGCTTGGTTACTTAGTTTGCTTAATTTTACCACGCCAAGAGTAATCAATGTTATTTTGTTTCCCTTTTGGTGAATTAAACCATAACCCATCACCGTGGTACCTGGGTCAATTCCTAATATAATGCGGTCTTTTTTCAAGAAATTGGTTTGATGCTAATTAATAAATAATGGACAAAACAAAACTATACAAATATTATAACATAGGGATTCAATCTGTAATAATTATTGCAGCAATTATTTTGCTATACTTTGAATTGTCTAAAATCAGTATCTTCGAGTATCAACACTTACTTTCAAACTATTTTCAAGACCCAAAGTTTTTAGGCCTATTTGCTATAGTGGTACTTCTGATGCCCATCAATTGGTCCATCGAAGCAGCTAAATGGCGATTTATTGTCTCATCGAAAGAAAAAATTAGTTTTCCATTAGCTCTGAAGGCCATTTTTGCGGGAGCCAGTGTAAGTGCGTTAAGTCCTAATAGAGTAGGTGATTTTCTAGGGCGGGTATTCGTACTAAAAAAAACATCCTTTCTACAAGGAACATTTATTACCCTAATTGGAAGTTATGCTCAGACACTAATAAGTATCGTTATTGGTTTTTTGGCCATGCTATTCCTGGCTTTTCATCGTAGCGATTGGGATGTGAGTGAAATGTATATAATCTATACTATTGCAGGCTTATTTATTGCCATTTCTGTATTCCTATATTATAAAATATCAGTTTTAAGTCGTATCGTACCCAAAAAATGGAAGCGTATCTATGGCTATATACAGGTGTTATCCACTTATCGGTTTCCTGAATTATCTATCATTCTTTTATTTAGCTTATTTCGATACTTTGTTTTTAGTACTCAGTTTGTGATTATATTTTGGGCGGTGGGAATACATATTCCTGTGTTTCATTTATTTGTTTTAGTAAGCACCATCTTTTTTATTAATATGTTTCGACCTTCCATTGCGTTAATCGAATTTGTTATTCGTGGAGTAGTGAGTGTAAGTGTGATGTACGAATATTACGAATATTTTCTTCATCAAAGTTTTGACAGTAAATCGGAGGTAGTGATTGCCAGCACCTTAATTTGGTTTATCAATATTATTATTCCTGCTATAATTGGGCTATTTTTTATCAAGGATATGGAGTTTTTTAAGAATAAGAAAAACGGTACTAATCAGTCTGATGAAATACAATAATACTAAACATTTACGATGACTTTTTTCTAATCTTTGTGTCACTTTGTGCTTCTTTGAGTAACTTTGTGTAATAATTATTTGCAATTATAATGAGGCTATACCACAAAGAGCCACAAAGAAGGCACAAAGATTCACAAATCTGTCTTCCCTAGGTAGAGAAAAATATAGATACTCAATGGTTTAACGCTGATTTGACATAAGAGTTTTTGAAGAATAAATCTTTTTAAAAGAGACTGATTAGATACAAAAAAACAAATCTGAATGATAATTATTTACTCTATAACTGTGATTATTGTTGTGCTTTACGCATTAATGATAGCAGCTTTTACACTTTCTTGGATAAAAGCACCGATAGTTGAATGTGATCATGTCCAAAAGCAAACTGAGGAATTAGTATCATTTAGTGTGTTGATTCCATTTCGTAATGAAGAAAAACATATAGAGGGAATATTAAGTGATATAGAGTCACAATCCTATCCATTTTCAAAGTTTGAAGTGATATTAATTAATGATGATTCGGACGATCACTCACTTGATGTGGTGAGGTCATATCTGTCTTCTAGTAAGCTCGACTATAAAATAGTACAAAGTGATGGCGGAAAGAAAAAAGCTGTTGAGACTGGCTTAAAACAGGTGCGTAATGAATTTATTGTTTCATTGGATGCTGATGTACGTATTGGGAAGGATTTATTGCAATGTTATGCTTTTTCATTTGTGAATAATGATGCGAAACTGATTGCTGCCCCGGTAGCCTTTAATGATAGTCAAGGTTTACTGTCTAAATTATTTAGTTTAGAGTTTATGAGCTTGATTGTATCGGGAGCAGCCGCTATAAATATGGCTAAGCCGCTAATGCTTAATGCTGCCAATATGGCCTTTAAGCGTAGTGTGGTAGTGGAGTTTCTCGAGCAGGTTTATCAGTCTGATGTGCCATCAGGCGACGATCAGTTTTTAATGGAAGCCATCGAACATAAATATGGAGCAGCAAGCATTCATTTTTTAAAATCGAAGCAAGCCATCGCTACAACCAACGCACCTGAAAGTATTAGAGCTTTCTTCCATCAGCGTGTACGCTGGGCATCAAAAACCAGTTCTTATACTTCCTGGTTTAGTAAATGGGTTGCCATTTTGGTTTTTCTTATTAATATGCTATTGTTAATCAGTTTTCTATCTGCAGCAATAAGTCAATTCGCAGCTCCATTTTTAGGACTTTACCTATTGAAAACCCTAATTGACTTGCCCATTCTATTTCATGCTACTAAGTTTTTTGGGAAGCAAAAACTACTATTCTTATTTCCATTCATTCAATTTATTTATCCCTGGTATATTGGTATCGTTGCAGTGTGGAGCCTATTTGGAAATTACACATGGAAGGGGAGGGAGTACTAAATTCGGCTTGCTGATTAGTATCGAAGGCTAAATTTTATTTGCCACAGCATTTTTACTTTTTGTTTTATCCTAGCCCTAAACTACTCTTTTTTATACACAAATAATTAATTTTAGTCTTATGCTTGGGCTAAAGCCCAAGGTATCATGCAATTTCATTAGGCGGGGCATTAATGCCCCGCCTAATGATTCAGTACAAATTTGGGCTTTAGCCCCATTTTTTTAATACTCTTCGGTTATTGGCTAATTAATTGTCTACATGAAAGCCTTAGGACGTCCTGATATGACGTCATGATTGCATACTAACAATATTCAAAAAGATATGTATAAAGAGTGGTGCCCAAAAGGGAAGCAAAAAGTAAAAAACCACCTTCTCCTAAGGAAAAGGTGGTTATAATATATCCTTAATAGAAATTAAGGATTAGCAAATTCGTATTTGGTGTAGAAAAATAATTAAGGTCGAGGCGGATGAGATTTTGAAAGACGGGAGCTTACCTTAGTAAGTGACTGTTTTTCAAAATGAGTCCAACAAAGAGATTGATTATTTTTCTAGCCAAAGATTATTCACCCAAAGTAGCAACCATAACCGCTTTGATAGTATGCAAACGGTTCTCAGCCTCATCAAATACAATGCTTGCTTCTGATTCAAATACTTCTTCGGTTACTTCCAATCCGTCAAGACCAAATTTTTGGAAAATTTCTTCTCCAACTTTAGTGTCACGATTGTGGAATGCAGGAAGGCAGTGCATAAACTTCACATTAGGGTTTCCTGTCATATCCATAACTTCTTTATTCACTTGGTAAGGTTTCAATAACTCAATACGCTCTTTCCAAACCTCATCAGGCTCGCCCATGCTTACCCATACATCAGTATAAAGGAAATCAGCTCCTTTAACACCTTCAGCTACATTATCTGTAACGGTGATTTTAGCGCCTGTTTTCTTTGCAATTTCTTTTGCCTCAGCTACTAATTCATCAGAAGGCTGAACTGCCTTTGGAGCTACTGCACGGAAATCCATTCCCATTTTAGCCGCACCAATCATCAAGGAATTACCCATATTATTACGAGCATCGCCTAAATAGGCAAAGGTCATTTGGTGCAATGGCTTATCGCTATGCTCCATCATAGTAAGGAAATCAGCTAAAATTTGTGTTGGGTGGTACTCATTTGTCAAACCATTCCAAACAGGAACGCCAGCATAAGCACCTAATTCTTCTACAACGGATTGACCAAAACCACGATACTCAATACCATCATACATACGTCCTAAAACGCGTGCTGTATCTTTCATGGTTTCTTTAACACCAATCTGCGATCCAGAAGGGCCTAAATAAGTTACGTGACCACCTTGATCGTGAACAGCTGTTTCGAAAGCACAACGAGTACGAGTTGATGATTTTTCGAAGATTAAGGCAATATTTTTCCCTTTTAGTTTTTGTTGCTCAGTTCCAGCATATTTTGCTGTTTTCAAATCCATTGCCAAATCCAACATGAATTTGATTTCTTTTGGGGTAAAATCTGCTAATTTTAAAAAGTTTCGGTTTCTTAAGTTAAAAGCCATGGTGTTTATTTTTTTAATTGTTTATATTTTATATCTTATTTTACGATTCTTGTTCCTGAGTTTGGATTCTTCAATTGACTGGAATCCGTAATTACGGTTTGTTTTCCGCCATTTTCTACAAAATGAATTCCTGCACGTACTTTTGGCGCCATACTTCCTTCTGTAAATTGTCCGTCAGCCATATGTTTTTGCATTTCATCGATGCTAACTTCTTCTAATTTCTTCTGTTCAGGAGTATTAAAATTGATGAAAACATTTGAAACATCGGTTAGAATATAGAATTCATCGGCTTTAATATTAGAAGCTAAAGTGGCTGAAGCTAAATCTTTATCAATTACAGCATCAATTCCCATCAATTTCCCATTGCTCTGAATATATGCAGGGATTCCTCCACCACCAACAGTGATTACGATATGACCTTGGCGAGCTAAGCTTTCTACCACTTCCCAGTTATTAATACTCTGGGGTTTTGGTGAAGCCACTACGCGACGCCAACCTCTACCTGCAGGGTCTTTCTTAAATTTCCAATCGCCTCGGGCACGCATGCCTTCCATTTCATCTTCTGTGTAATAAGGTCCAACGGGTTTGGTTGGATTTTTAAAAGCTTCATCCTCCTTATCAACCAATACTTGGGTGATAATGGTGATGATATTGCGTTTAATTCCTCTCTCCAGAAGTACATTGTGTAATTGCTGTTCAATCATATAACCGATTGAACCTTGGGTTTCGGCCACGCAAATGTCCATGGGCATTTTGGGAATACCAAAAATCTTAAAACCTGCCTCATGCTGAAGTAAAACATTGCCCACTTGGGGTCCATTTCCATGTCCTATCACCAAGTCGTAACCGTTTTCGATTAGCTCAACAATGTCTTGACATGCATTAAATATATTTTCTTCTTGTTCGTCGATGGTTCCTTTTTGGTCACCTCTTAACAAGGCGTTTCCTCCAAAAGCCACAACAGCTAACTTTTTCATAATGTCTTATATTGATTTTGCAAAAATGATAAAAATACGATTCAATTATTTTTGCATATTCATAATATTTGTTAAGCCTAAAACTGAATACTTAGTGTTATCTAAACACTTACTATATAAATTTTTAGGGGTCGCAAAGCTAATAATATTTACGTTAAAAAAAAGCTTGTTTGTTAAAATATTTTATTAAAATGTTTGTCTTGTGAATTATCAGTGTTTCGGCTCTTTAATTCCCTGATAATTATATACCATATTACACTATTAATTCTTTACTTTTGTGCCAATATAATTGGCGGCACGATAATCAAAGTTAAAGCATGCGACGAAAATTTATTACCAATCTTATATTGATTGTTTTTCTGAACCTTCTTATAAAACCTTTTTGGGTATTGGGAATAGACCGTAGTGTGCAAAATGTTGTAGGGCCCAGTGAATATGGTTTCTATTTTACCATTCTTAACTTTGCTTTTTTATTTCAAATCTTACTTGATTGGGGAACTTCCAATTATAACAATCGAAATATTGCCCAAAATAATCAGCTTTTAAGTAAGCATTTTTCTAGTATTATTATTCTTCGTTTGCTATTTGGTGTTGTGTTTATGATTACCATTTTAGCAGCAGGATTTCTGATAGGATATAATGAAAGGCAATTGTATATGCTTAGTATTATTGGTCTTAATCAATTTTTATTAGCATTAATACTATATCTACGATCAAATATTTCTGCCCTATTATTGTTTCGAATTGATAGTGTACTTTCGGTGCTCGATAGATTGATTCTAATCATTGTTTGTAGTATTCTTTTATGGGGAGGCGTTACCCACGAGCCGTTTAAGATAGAATGGTTTGTTTATTCGCAAACCTTGGCCTATAGCTTAACAGCAATTATTGCTTTGATGATTGTATTGGTAAAAACCAAATTTCATCGTTTGAGTTGGAATCCAGCATTTTTTATGGTGGTTATTAAGCAAAGCTTTCCATATTTTATTCTTATTCTGTTGATGGGTATGTACAATCGAGTGGATTCGGTTTTGCTTGAGCGTCTTTTACCAATTGATGGGCAATATCAAGTGGGAATTTACGCTTCGGCATTTCGCCTTTTGGATGTGGCCAATAATATGTCGGGTTATTTATTTGCCGTTTTATTATTACCGCTTTTCGCCAAAATGATAAAAGATAAAGAGAATTTAAGCCAAGTTCTAAAATTGTCATTTACCTTACTCTTCTTGCTCTCAACTACGGTAGCTGTAACATCTATTTTCTTTGGACAAGATATTATGAGTATGTTGTATCACCAGCACGAGAGTGAAAGTGTAAGGATGTTTAGCCTTCGAATGATTGAGAGTTCACAAATTTTTATCATTATGATGTTTGCCTATGTTGCTACATCAACTACCTATATTTTTGGTACCTTGCTTACCGCCAACGGAAGTCTGAAACCCTTAAATATTATGGCTTTCTTTGGAATGCTTATTAGTCTTGGATTAAATCTTATTCTCATTCCTGAAATGAAAGCCATGGGAGCAGCCTATGCAGGGCTTACCGCACAAGTAGTAACGGCAATTATTCAAGTAGTCTTGGCTTTTAAGATTCTAGATATTCATTTTGAACCAAAATATGTACTAAAATTAGCTGTTTTCGTCCTTAGTTTATTCATCTTAAACGGAATTAGTACATACCTTCCCTTTGAGTGGATTATACGAATGGGTATTAGTTTAGCGCTAATTCTCATGTCGGCATTTGCCTTACAACTTCTTAATGTGAAGGCGTTTATTTCTATTCTAAAATACGAAAAGTAGAACCTTTATAATGAAGCACTTTAAACAGACACATATTTCTGAATTATGGCTAAAAGCGGCAAGCATTGGGAGTATTTGGGCCGCTAATGAGATTATTTTGGGAAGTTTCCTACATAATCTTCGCGTTCCGCTTTCGGGAACGGTCATGTCGTTTTTAAGTGTTGCTTTTGTTGTGGCTTTTAGTAAAATGTGGCCTGAACGGGGATTAATCTGGCGTGCTGGTATTATTGCAGCCCTAATGAAATCCCTTTCACCCAGTGCTATTATTTTTGGTCCTATGATTGGCATTATGTCAGAGGCATTTATCCTGGAATTTGTATTAATGATTTTTGGGCGTCGCCTTCCAAGCTTTATACTTGCCGGTGCACTAGCCGTTTCCTTTGTAATTGTGCAGAAAGTGTTGACCGTAGTAGTTACTTATGGTTGGGATATCATCCTTATTTTAGAACGTGTTTATGATTATTCCATTCGCCAATTTCATTGGGAAAACCTAGAGGCAAAATACGCTGTGATTGCACTTTTTGGAGTTTACTCTTTTATTGGGGCAATGGGGGCAATCATTGGATTCTATACCGGGAGAAGGGCACAAGAGTTAGGAAAGCAAAATGAGGTTGATTTCAAGAAGGGGAGTGAACATTTTCAGTCCTTATTTGAACATACTTCAAGCAATAAGTATTCGGGTTGGCTTTTGCTGCTGCATTTTAGCGTACTGATTTTAGGTTTTTATATCATCAATAATGCTCCATTACTCTATGTAGCGGCTTTTCTGCTTGTGTATATTGCATTTACGATATATCGTTATGGTAATTCTTTTCGGCATTTACGCAAACCCTCCTTTTGGATATTTTTTATTGCAATCACGCTACTTGCCGGACTGATGATGCCCGGTGAGGATGGTGAAATATTTAGCATGGCAGGTTTAATGGTCGGTGTAAAGATGAATATTCGGGCCGCTTTTGTGCTTGTTAGTTTTGCATCCATTAGTAAAGAGTTGAAAAATCCAATTATTAAATCCATACTTTATAAACGAGGCTTTGCCAATCTTTATCAAGCTATGGAGTTAGCTTTTATGGTGTTGCCTGCAAGTATTGATGCTATTCCGAATGTTAAAGATATGTTTCGCCAGCCTGTGCAGTCGATAGCGAGTTTGATATTGTATGCCGAAACCATTCTTCAGGTTGTAAAAGAGAAACATAAGAATCTTCCACCGGTGATAATTATATCTGGAAATATTCAGGAAGGAAAAACCACTTTTGTGGAAAAGGTGATAAATCGATTGGCTCGGAAGGATATCCGTGCTGCCGGTTTCTTAGCAAAGGTTGTTTATAAAGGAAACGAACGTATAGCATACCAATTAAAAGACCTTAGTAGTGAACAAACTGCGCTTTTGTGTACCATTGAGAAACATGCAAATTGGCAACATTATGGAAAGTTTTATTTCAATCCCAAGGCTCAAGAATTAGGGGATGCTATATTGGCTAATATTCCTCAAGAGGCAAAAGTGATTGTAATAGATGAAATTGGCCCCTTGGAATTGGGGGGCGATGGTTGGGCACCAGCTATTGAAAACTTAGTAGCCCATAGTTCATTACCCATGATTTGGGTAGTAAGGGAGCAGCTTGTTAAGAAAATTGCGCGCAAATGGATTGTGGGTGAAATTTATTACTTCAAACTAAATGAAAGTCCACGTGCAGAAGAAGTGGAAGAAGTGATTTTGAGTTTATACTAATTGCGAAAATAGATCTAAGCTAAAGATTCAATAAGCTCAATATATTCTTTCATACACTCATCAGCCGATTTTCCTTTTAGTTTCTCCCAAGCACGATATTTGGCAATGGCTTTGAAGTCGAATCCCCCGGGTTTTTCACCACTAACATCTCCTTCGGTTGCTTGTTTGTATAAACTATAAATCTTAAGTAATACATCGTTCGATGGTCTTTCACTTAGGTTTTTAGAATTGGCTACAGCTGCTTCAAATTGTTCTTTTAATTCCATTTTATTTTTCGTTTTCTGTGTTTATAAATTGAGGCCTAAAATTAACTAAAATTGAATTCGATTAGACTTATTATTTTGCAGTATATTTAGTCTTCTTTAGGTAGTTCTAGTCTTCCACTTGCTTCATCGAAAATTGCAAACGCTTTCGTTTGATATCGATTCCCACCACCTTAATCATAACCTTTTGGTTGAGTTTTACGATGTCGTTGGGGTCGGAGATAAAACGATTGGCCATTTCGCTGATATGTACTAAACCGTCTTGATGTACACCAACATCTACAAAGGCTCCAAAAGCGGTGATATTGGTGATAATACCTGGTAGTACCATGCCTTCATGTAAATCTTCTACGGAATGTACATTGGCATCAAATTCAAAAAAGTCAAATTTCTTTCTGGGGTCACGACCTTCCTTGGCCAGCTCGTCGAGGATGTCTTTAATGGTAAACAGCCCCACTTTTTCGTTGACAAAATCTTGAGGATTTATACTTTCCAACACTTTTGTATTACCAATAAGTTCCTCAATGCTGAGCTTATGTTTTTTTGCAATTTGCT
>QNXT01000288.1 GCA_003973505.1 Bacteroidota bacterium | reverse complement strand
TCCATAAACACCGTTATAATAGAATCCTTCTGCGGGGGCAATCATAATGAAATCATTATCATCGCCAATTTGAATGGGCGATTTCTTTTGTTGTGTATCACTTGTACCCAATTGTCCTTGACCATTATAGCCCCATCCCCAAAGGGTAGAGTCATTTTTCAGCGCAAAACAAAAACTTGCACCTGCATTTATGCTTTTCCAATCTAAGTCAGAACCAATTTGTTTGGGTTGTTTTACATTGCTTGTTGTGCCATCACCCAATTGGGCATTCCCATTAAACCCCCAGCTCCAAATACTATGGTTACTTTTCATAGCAGTGCTAAATTGAAAGCCAGCTGATACTTCAATCCAATTTGTGTCAGTCCCAATCATTGTTGGGACAATGCGTTGTGTGGTAGTGCTATCGCCCAATTGATAAACCGTATTATTCCCCCAGGCATATAGATGATGTGCTTGATCGATAGCCAACGAATGTGCTCCGCCTGTGGCAATAGCAATCCATTTTTTATTGGGTAATATGGCTGTGGGAGTGAGTTTATTTATTGTTGTGCTATCGCCAATGCCTCCTGCTGCATTATAGCCCCATGCCCAAAGTGAACTATCGTTTTTTAATGCTAAATTATGTGCTTGACCGGCAGATAAAACAGCCCAATCATGGTCGCTGCCCACTTGCACGGGTTGAATCCTTTGGGTAGTTGTTCCATCACCTAATTGCCCCAGAGTGTTTAGTCCCCATGCCCAAAGTGTACCGTCATCTTTAATGGCTATACAATGCCAAGCTCCAGTTTCTATATCAATCCATTTGGAGTTTGTGTCAACCGCTGTTGGCTGGGTTTGAGTAGATGTACTATTAATGCCCAATTGTCCATTGCCATTAAAACCCCATGCCCAAAGCGTACTGTCTGAGCGTAAAGCCATGCTAAATTCTGATCCTGCTGAAACTTTTGTGTAGTGAAGTTGCGCAAAGCCGAGGGCTGCAATTGAAATGAGTGCAATGGTAAAGATTGTTTTCTTCATAATATTTTGGTTTTTAACATCTCAAAAGTAGAATTGGTTTGATAACACTGAAGGGCTTTTAGATTCGCCGCAATAATATCATTCCATAATCTTCTTCCGAAAGGTAAGCTTTTTGAATAATAAGTATGGTTTTAATTTCTTTCTTTTCCTTGGGAATATGTTTATAATAAATCTCTTTGGGAATATTCTTCCCCGATAATATTTGTGAAGCCATCCACATGCCAAATGCTGAAGCGGTAGGGTGTTCGCCTACAAACTGTTTGAATGCCGCAATTAAACTGCTGGGGAATAAACTTTTTAAAAGTGTTTCGAGTGTTTGGTCGTATTTCTTTACGCCATTAAAACCTCCCAGAATCAAATCCACTTCATCTTCTCGGATGTTGTTTTTTTGTAGAAAATGATGAATGCGATTACTTATTCCATCAGTTGTTTTTTGATAGAAAAGATCAACATCAATTAATTGGGCATAGGTATTTTGTTGTTTTTTATTTGATAAAACAAAGAAACTGGCACTTTCACCCATTTGTGCTGCCTTTGTCGGTATTTTAAATATGTCTAAAGGGTTAATAGCCTCTTTTATCCAAAGTGCGCATTGATTTCGTAACAGGACATTTTCCTGAGTTATTTCATCGGTAGCACCTACCAAAATGGCATTTGCTTCCTTATCTTCAAATTGCATTAGTGCATCGAGTAAGCACATTTCGAAAGCAGTACTGTGATGGGTGTAGGTCATATTGTAGCCGGTGTTTTTTAGCATTAATGCAATATTTCCTGCTACAGTATTATTGGTAGATTGCACAAATGAAGTAGGGACAAGCATTTTCTCTCCATTGTCTAGAATGGCATTTAGAAATTTTTGGGTATCGCTAATATTTCCATTTCCAGTGCCTACGAGGATGGAGTCAATTTGATTTACATGCGCATCTTCCATCGCTTTTTGTGCTCCTATTAATCCCCAACGGATTACCTTGGTCATTCGGCGTAATTTCTTGCCGGGAATGTAGTCGGTATATTTTGGAGGAATCACTTCGAGAAAAATTTTTGGAGTTTGATCCAGCGTATTGTCGAAAAATCCATTATCAAAGCATGCTTGAGGGGCAATGCTATGTATTCCATTGATATAAATTTTAGATTGCATTCGAGCCTCCTTTCTGAGTGTTGGCAAATACAATAGAATTATTATTTCCCCCAAACCCAAAAGCATTGCTTATTGCGTATTGTATTGGGAAATTGGATGTGAACTTTCGAATGGGCTCGTTTATGCCATCAATGCTTTCATCGAAATTTAGATTCTCGAATAAAAAGCTGTGCTGCATAGCCAATAAAGTGTAAATAGCGTTTAGTGCACCTGCTGCACCCAGCGTATGTCCTACATAAGATTTTGAGGAGGCAAATGCCGGGATTTTATGTTTGAAAATTCGCTTAAGGGCATTTAGTTCCGATTCGTCGTTGGTGGGAGTAGCTGTACCATGTGCATGAACGAAGGAAATGTCCTCACTGCTTAGATTTGCTTTTTCGATTGCTTGTTTCATTGTTAAATAGGCGCCTTCACCCTCTGGTGACGATGCTGTAGCATGATAGGCTTCATTACGATTTGCGTAAGCTACTATTTCGCCAAAGCTTTGTTTATTTCCCAAAACATCTTCAGATTCAAGGATAAGATAGGCTCCCGCTTCACCTAAATTAAGCCCATTGCGATTTTTGTCGAAAGGTTTGCAAACATTTTCATCATATATTAAAAGACTTGTAAATCCATCTACCGAGAATTTTGTGATGGAATCGCTTCCACCAACTAAAACACGCTTTGCACGACCGCTACGAATCAGCTTGCTTCCCAGCATAATTGCATTGGCAGAAGAAGAACATGCTGTTGAAATGGTTGTAATTAAACCTTCGGTTTGCAAATAGTGAGCAATTCGTCGACTGGTTTCCCCAATGGAATGGGCTTTGTTAAAATAGTATTGAAGTTCGGGACGATAGTCTCGGTAATACTTTTCTGTATAGTCCATTGAACCAATGGTGTTTGAAGAAACAATAGTAAGCTCTTTTATGTCTTCAGGGCTTAAATTTGCAGTGGCAATGGCTTCATTTACTGCAATCAGCGAAAGCAGTTGTCCTCGAGTATAGGATTCTGAGCTATCAAGATTAGGTATTAAGCTCTTTAAATCTTCGTTGCTATACTCAATTTCAGCAGCGGGCAGCACCCCCTTATGTATGCTGTCGAGATTGCATATTTTCCTGATACCACTACGGCTGTTTTGCAGAGCTGTAATTTGTTCAGCAAGCCCATTTCCCAATGCGGAAATAACACCCATGCCTGTTACAAATACTCTTTTCATGCTTTTATAGTGGTTTTAAATATTGTTGTAGTTAGTCTGTATGTCAAAAATTAAATAATGATAATATTTTTATGAATTCGTTTCTTATCCTTTGTGTCTCTTTGTGATTGCTTTGAGAAACTTTGTGTAATAATAACAGATTATAGAAACAATGCTGTAACACAAAGATTCGCAGAGAAGACACAGAGTCTGCCTTTCGGTAGATAGATTTCACAAAGAATGATTACAAAGCATTATTTAATTAATAACAAATTTCTTATGCCTTATGTTCTTCAATATATTTGGCCATGGTAGCAATGGAATAAAGAATTTCTTTACCTTGACGCGCATCGCTGATTTTTATTCCATATTCCTTTTCAAGCAATACGATTAACTCCAAAGAGTCGATAGAGTCTAGGCCAATTCCTTCACCAAAAAGAGGCTCGTTTACGTCAAATTCATCGGGTTCAATGTCTTCCATATTCAACTGCTCGATGATTTGCATCTTTAATTTTTCTTCTAATTCTGTCATGTTTATATGTTTTTTCTTTTTCCAAAAATAACTGCCAAAGCTAAAGCAATGGCAAAAAATACTAATAATTTTATAATAGGACTCCCCAATTGAGAAAGGTCTTTTGCTTTTAATACAATGTCGTAATAACCATTTAAAGCCCAGTTTAATGGAGATAGCTGAGCAAGGCTAATCATATTTTCGGGCATCATATAGGTTGGCACCCAAATGCCTCCGATAGCAGCCAGCAATACAATGGAAATGCTGCCAAAAATGGAAGCTTGATGATGGGTCTTTGAAATATTTCCAACGGCCATTCCATAAGCTGATGCTGCCAAACCAATAAAAAAAGTAAAGGCGATAAAGCTAATGTAATTTCCATGAATATCGAATTGATCCATGCCTAAAGCAGGTAGTACATAAATGCCAATAAATAATAATGTAATACCTTGAACCACTGCTAAAAGAGAATAAACCAAAATCCGACTCAAAACGGGAATTACAAAGGGTGTTGGCGATAGTTTTAATCGTATGATACTTCCTTCTTCACGTTCGCTAATGATTTGTGTGGCCAAAGGAATCACCATAAAAAATATAGCGAAAACAGTCCAGGCAGGGACATTATGCTGCGTAGATGAAGGAATGGTTTCAGAATGTGCATCACTATATGCCTTTTCCACTATGGTAAATTTTTCCATCGGAAAACGATCAGTATTTTCTCTACCTGTGATTTTACTTAATGCCGAAGTATAGGATTTGAATACAATCTCAGTGCGTATATTTGCCATTAGCTGCGCAATAGCGGAGTGGGTTGCAGCACGCAAACTTCCTTTAATAATGGGGTCAAAGAAAATCTCCATTTGAATTCCTTCCAGAAGGGAGTCGTTTAATACCTGCGTTCCCGGACTTGGTAACTGTTTTCGTAATTCGTTGCTAATAATGCGTTTGGTGTGGCGTGTTGTTTTTTCGGGTATCACAATTGCCAATTGACATACGCCATCAAACACAAGTTGGTGGGCTAAATCAATATCAATGTGCTGTCCTTGATAATCTTGATGAATCGTAAAGATATTCATTTGCTTTAATCCCTCAACAATGGCATTTCCAATCGTGTCATTATCAAGGTTTACTACAGCAACATCCATAGCTTCAACTTGGAGTTTCTTTATGGTTTTATCTTGCAATAAAGTCATAAGTAATACCAAAACAATGGGCATAACAAATAGAAACGCCAGGCCTGATTTATCACGAATCAAGAGGAGGATTTCCTTTTTTATATTTCCGAGGAAAGCAATCATTGGTTCCGAAGCTCCTTTCCTGTTCGTTTCACAAATACATCTTCCAAGGTTTTTGCACCTTCCGTCTGACTGATCAGATTCTTAGGACTATCAGACACAAGGATTCTACCAAGGTCGATAATGGCTACCTGATGGCATAATTTTTCAGCTTCTTCCATCATATGCGATGTGTAAATCATGCTCGTGCCTTCCCTATTGAGCTTAGTTAAAAACGCTTGAATGGCTTGTTTGCTTTGAATGTCGATGCCTACTGTGGGTTCGTCCATTATGAGAAGTTCGGGCTTGTGAAGTAGTCCGGCAATCAAATTAATTCGCCTTTTCATTCCGCCTGAATATTCACTAATAATCTGATTACGTTCGTTGTATAGGCCTAATGCTTTTAGCGATTCTTCGATGCGTTTATGTCGAAGGTTTTTGGGAATATGATACTGACTCGCTAAAAAATCGAGGTTTTCAAATGCAGTAAGTTTCGGATAAAGAGCAATTTCTTGAGGGACAAGACCCAGTTTGTTTTTTATTGCTTTGGGACTGTAAATACTTTTCCCTTTCCATTGCATTTCTCCACTATCGGCCTGTAAAAGACCAACAATGATATTGATGAGTGTTGATTTTCCTGCTCCATTTGGCCCTAATAAACCCATTATTTCCTGTTCTTTAATGGAAATGCTGATTTGATCCAACGCTTTTTTATTCGTCGATTGATAGGTTTTTGAAATATTTTTTAGGGCTAAAATCATGATTATAATTTTAGTTTATAGAGCCGTTGGAAAATATCTTTCTCACGTCTGGAAATCTCCATAAGGTTTTCAGATACACTGTCGTAGCTTTCGTTATTTTGAGGGCGGTTTTTTACAACACGTGCTGCATTAACTGCAAATTCGCGCCATAAATCACCCACTTCGGTCAACTGCTCACTAAATTGACTTAGTTCTTTCGAATTCATAATTTCTGCCGACTCTTGAAGAAAAGCAGCATAAAGAAAGCGAAATCCGGCACCTCCTGTGCCAATTTCTTCCTGCATACGAATGACTGACCCTAAGTAACGAGCAGCAATTTTTTTATTATACTTTTTAGGCCATTTTTTCATACTTCGAGCCAAGAGTGCAATACCTCGATAACCTACCAAGCCGCCCGGAGCTTTCGTCATCATCATGGCAGTGTGGCGTATCGATTTCTTAATGGCTTTATTAAGATCAACTTTCTGAGGGGTATGCGTAATGTAATACATCTTGCCTTTGGGCTTATAAGTTCCCTTTGCATAGCGAACTCGTTCCAAGTCTTCGGCACTAATCCACTCGGGCTTTTCCATTATGGGGTCAGAAATCAAATATTGATTGTCCTTTTTTGCATAGGCAACAATATTGTGGGCGTTAAAATGGAAACGCAATGGAGCAGGGAAGTAGGTGAGGTGATATACCCCCACAACCATACCAACGGGGATTCCTTGCGATAAGACTTTGTCCAATTCCTGCATCGCTTTTTTAGGATTGCCCGGAAAGCGTTTTGTAACCATTTTGATTCCCAAACTTTTATTGATGCGTTTGAAAATGGCACCAGGCATGGGTCTAAATGAAGTTACGGGAGCGCCATTTAGCTTGATAAAAGGCAGATAGGTAAAAAACAATCCGGAGCCAATACCAAAAATCATCGGCTCGCTTAAGCTTAGTTTATTGAAATTTAATAAATTGCCAGAAGCCCCATTTTCACAATGAGCAGACATTTTATGCTCAAAATTTATCTCTTTTATGTCCATTTTTCTGCCTTAAAATTTATTAAATCATCTTCATTATCCAGTTTGAAAATTTCGATATACTTTTGAATTCTGTTAGGTTTTAATTTCTTGAAAACCGAAGGCTTTAAGTGTCGTTTTACACGCCATTTGGCTATGCCCACATATTCCGATAATATCTTTTCGTCCATCAATTCGCGATGCATAAAGTAATAGATTGGACTTTTTTTATTTTCAATAACCTCTTGCAGGGCTTCAGCAATTCGCTCATTGGCTTCTTCCCAGGCTTGTTCTAAAGCAATATTTTGTGGTTGAAAACCAGGGCTTTTTTCTTGAACATATTTGCCGTCACTATCCACAGCGTACTGAATAAAACTTGTTTTTCCTTCTAGTACATTTGCGTCATCCTTAGGTACTTCACTCAGTTTCATAGGTTGATAGCTAGGGGTTAAACAACAGTTAATTTAACATAAGCATACGAAAAACGAGCACTCTCGGGACTCATGACCAATATTTGATTGCCTTTTTTCAATTTGCCTGAATTAAATAATTCTTCCATCATTAAGTAGGCTGATGCTGCACCCACATTGCCAAATTTATGCAAATTGGTAAACCATTTTTCTTGTGGCAAAGGACAGCCAATTTTTGCGGCTTCTTCTTCAATCTTATATCGGAAATATTCTGACGACATATGGGGTAAAAAGTAGTCGATTTGTTCGGTTGTGAAATCGTATTTTTCGCTTACTCGTTTTATTCCTCGAGCACCCGTTTCCACAATATTACCTCCGAGAAGTTTGGTGTCTTGACGAATGGCGAAAATGGATTTTTCCATTTGCTCTTCCTGAGTGTACGAACGCCATGGTCGTAATTGCCCATCATCAGTACGTTCACCACCAGCATACATGCAAGTTGGAAGTTCGTTGGAATAACTCAATATATCCACAAAGTCAATTCGTAGGGAAAGCCCCTCATCATTGGGTTTATCCTGCAATAAGGCTACAGCTGCTCCATCGCTCAGCATCCAACGTAGAAACTCTTTTTCGAATTGAATATTAGGTTCTTTTTCCATACGGAGCAAAAGTTCTGCTTCGTCTTCATAGTTGCTCGCCCGCAACCAAGCCGAAAGCAATTCAGAGCCTCCGGCAACAGCATTTTGTACACTATGGGTCATTACCGACATCCAAGCATATTTCAAGGCCAACATACCTGCATTGCATGATCCTTCAGGGCTAATGACTTCCATGGGGCGATTTTTTAATAAGCCTTGAATCATAGAAGCATGGGCTGGAAGTAACTGATCCGGCGATGTGGTTCCAACGGCTAATAACTCCAAATCATTCAAAGAAAAACCATCTTTCTCAAGCAGCTTGATTGCTTCGTAAGCAATCTCAGCATTGGTATGTGTTAAGTTCCCCTCTTTATCTAAAGCATAATGGCGCGTTTTTATACCGTTGTTTCTAAGTATAAGTCGCTTAGCTTTTGATTTCTTCCCTTTTATATAGCCTAAATAATCTTCCATTTCGTCAATCGAAACGGGGTCGTTTGGTAAGAAACGACTCATTTTATTTATATATACTGTCTTCATTTAAGTGAGATCAATGATTCTTTATTGAGAAAACAAAGCTAAGCTTTTTTCAATCTAAATTGCCATTAATTAGGGTGAGATATTCACAAGGAATTCACAGCAAATAACATAAGTCATTAGTAAGATTTCTCTTATAGTTGAAGTGCCGTTTTGCGTAAACTTTTTTTGATAAATGGGTAGAATATAATATTGATAATTTTGAATAATAATGAGCTGAAAGGGCTTATGAAGAAAATTAAGAAAAGAAGGTAAAATTGATAGATTAATAAGCGACCTTTTCGGGCGGGATTGCCTGCAGCTCCTTTTTTTAGAATAAAACTAGACCAAGCTTTGAAAATTCTCCCTGCTGCTAATTCGGTGGTTCTTAGTGCAAAATGTATGGAAACTCCCTTTTGATTGACAAATTCTTTTTGCAATTGATTCCAATTATTGTTTTCAAAAGTGGTTTTTAGGATTTCTCCAAATACATTAAGACGATTAAAATCCTTATTGCTTACTCCGTAGGGAGGGAGTAGTTTAAAGGGTTTCTTTACGCCTGTGGTTAAATATTTTAAAACGGTTAATACGCTAATCAGGTTTGTGTTAGGATCCGCAAAAACCAGGTTTCCCACATGCTTGACTTGATGCTCTTTGAAATACTCAAGCAATCGTTTTTGTGCGTTTACCCACATATTGCGTATGCCAAGAATGGTAACGACCTTTTTGTTTGTTAAGAATTTCTGTAAATTTTCATCTTGCAGAATGCTCCAAAAGGGAATGGATAGGTTGAGGAACCACACTTGGTAAGCAAGGACTACTAAATCGTAATCGCCTTCCACATTAAATGGTTTTACAGCGATGGGAATTCCTTCTACCGATTCGGGCATGCAATCGTAAAAAGCATCGTTTGGCCAGGGGAAGGGGAAGTCGTTGATGGGTTCAATTCTGAAATAATCGATTTTGTAGTTTGAGTCGTTTTTTAATGGAGCTAATACACCATCAACAAGCTGTTTTAACTGTCCGGTTTGGGTGTAATAAACTACTAAAATCTTTTTCATTATCGACTTTGCTATTTAGAATTGTGCCCTGCGAAAGTAATGAAATAATTATTTCACTAAATTTTCATATTCTTACTTCTTGTTATTTAATCTAGTTTGTCAGGCTAATATGTTTTATGGAAAAACATTGTGAGTCTTTGTGTCTTAGTGGCAAGATAATGAGTAATAGCCACAAAGACTCTAAGGCTCTAAGAAACACTAAGGCTAAAAAGAACTTCTTTTGGAATTGTTGTTACTAAACAGTATGTTGAAACATAGTAATAATACAGGTTTGTAATACCTGTTTTTTTTGGGTCTTTGTGTAACTTTGTGATACTCCGTGTAACTCTGTGTAATAATAATTTACCTAGGCTATACCACAAAGATTCACAAAGAAGGCGCAGAGGTTCACAAAGAAAAAATATAGATACTCAAGGGTTTAACGATGATTAAAATTATGACTTTTGGAAAATAACAACTTTAAAATTCAGACGTTTAAAAAATAATAAGATCCACAGAATGATTGTTGAGATAAGAGCGAATAATACTTTGCGTGTCTTTATTGTTTTTCATTTTTCGAATACTCTTTGAAAGTAGGGCTTTATCACCAATTTCGTAGTCTTTAACAAATGAAAATCCCTGATAAATTCCGTTTTTAATCTGAACAACTGCACGTTCTCCGGGCTGACGACCTTTTTCAAGAATATAGAAATTTTGATGCTGAAATTGCAGTCTGTCTAAAGCCATCATCACGCGCTTATTATAATCTTCAGAACTTTCTTTGCCGATGCAGGCTCCTTTGCATTTATGAATCTGATAATCGAAACAAGCGCCATCGGTTTTGAAAAGGTGGGTGTATTTCTGACAGAGTTCGTATTCTTCGGTAAGCTGAAACATAAACTCTTTGGCTGCATCGCGCGATTGGAAACTGGTGTAGGGCTTGCTGAGCTCCTCAATTTTATCGGTATAAAGTTCAAAATAACCCTCTGCATTGATTCTTGAGAAAAGTCCATGGGTAAAAATGCTGCGCCTTTGGGCTCGGTTATAGATGGGCTTCAATCTTTTTATTTCATCCGATTCCAGTAGCAATGCCACCAACTCACTACCTGTAATTTCATATTTTACATCGGCAATATGATTAATCATTTCTACAGATTTTCGGGTGCTGTGATTATTCAGATGTTGTAGAATTCGTTTATGAATATTTATGCTCTTTCCCACATAAATAATTTCTTTATTGGCATTCAGGAAATAATAGACGCCCGTTTTATGGGGGAGTTTATCTATGATTTCTTTGTTGAGGGCAGGAGGGAGGTAGAATCGATTTCCTCCGGCCAATTCGGGCTCGATGTCAAGCAAAATATCCAGTAAATGTGCGGTAGCTTTTGCATCGCCTAAAGCACGGTGTTTATCGGTATGTGGAATGCCCAATGATTTCGTTAGCTTACCCAAACTATAGGAAGCTTGTCCTTTGATATATTTTCTGGAGTTGCGTACCGTGCAAAGCGTTTTGCGTTCGAAATTATAATCAAACTCCCGGAATTCGCTACGCAAAAAGTTATAATCGAAAGTTACATTATGCCCAACAATAATTCGGTCTTCCGTCATTTCTATAATCTTCTTAGCCAGCTCGAAAAACTTTGGGGCATTGGCCACCATTCGATCATTAATTCCCGTAATTTGTGTAATGCGGTAGGGAATCTTTTTCTCAGGATTTATAAGACTATGAAACTCTTCGGTTACTTTTTTGCCATCATGCAATAGAATAGCAATTTCCGTTATTTTCTCGTTTTTGGCACTAAGGCCGGTGGTTTCTACGTCTATTATGGCGAACATTTGGATTTATGATTTTCGATTTACGATTAGCGATTTTTGATTTTCCTTTTACCGATACAGATTCATCTGTTAATTTAAGATTATGATAAATGGACACTGAGCCTGTCGAAGTGTGTGGATATAAGGGTTTGTTATATAAGTATTGAAGTAGAGTTTCTTCTACAAGTTCAGGAAGCAAGTTCGGTAGCTGAGCCTGTCGAAGCTAGTTCAAATCCAATTTAGTTTGTATTGCACGTACTTCTTTTCTTAACTCTTTCACGGTTTTAAGCAATTCGTCTTTAGGTTGGTTTGCTGTGGGCATTTCGGAGCTAATATAGTTTACAAACTTCCAAATCTCGCGTACCTCATTGATGTCAATTTCGTAGGGTTCATAAAGTTCGTTGAGCGAGTGTAGTTTGAGTTTTCCATTGCTCTCAATATTATTTTCCACCATCTTAAAAACAATTCCATCGTCCACCGTAAGAATAATATAGGGTTGTCCGTTTTTAATATGCCGCCAATTTTGCACATATTCTCCGGTTACATACGAACCATCGGGAATGGGCAACATGGAATCGCCACTAATTTGAAAAGTACGGTATTTTTTTTCTTTTGAAAGAAAAGGAAGGCGGAAAGTGGGAAGCACTTTGATAAAATCGGGGTCGGCAAAACCTCCGGTATAACCCGCTTTGGCTTTCTCGGGAACCAATTCGATATTTTCTTCATTATCCTCCCCAACGGTTGTGGTTAGCACCCTGAGTTTGCTGCCTTTTATAAATACATCATAGCCTCGTTCCAATTGAGAAATCTGGCTCTCGGGTAAGCTGCGCAAATCGACTTTTATAAGTGTGTCGATAGCTACCCCAAAATAGTCGGAAAAGGCGGTAAGAACTTCTACGCTGGGCTTGGCTACTTCATTTTCGTAACCGCTTAAGGTGGAACGTTTCATATTTAAGGCGAAAGCTACATCGTCTTGAGTACGCCCTTTACGTTTGCGTAAATGCTTGATATTGCTGCTGAAATAGGTCATATTGCTGTGTTTTTATTAATTTCCGGACAACAAAGATAATAATAAATGATTAAAATATGAGCTAAATAATGATTAAAAAGTAAACATATTGTGAGGTGTTATTTAATTCAATCCCCCTGCCATCGCATGAGCTTACGCACTCCCTCCATGAGCTGGCGGAGGGAGTGCTAGGAATCACATGTATTCACTTGGAAATTAGAGTAGTCTAATTCCCCCTTTGGTCAAAGGGGGAGTGCGTAGGGCAGCGGGCTGTAGGGGGATTTCTTTTGGAGAAAGCTCTTAAATTTCTAATTTATTCCTGCTGCTAAGGCATGAGTTTGCACACTTGTTTTTTTATCAATCCCCCTGCCAACGCACAAATCTGCCCGTCCCCCTTCGCCAAGGGGGAATTTCGTAAAACACATCTATCTACTTGATTTGTAGTGGTCATAAACTACCTTCATCTTCGTCCTTCCCACTTCCGACTCCCAACTTCCCTCTTCCAAAAAAAACATTTCTCCATTATCCAAAATCATTTAGTATTTTTACGCCTCAATATTTGAATTATGGCTTTTGGAATTTGTAATGTAAGTATAATGCCTTTGCGAGCTGATGCCGACGACCGTTCGGAGATGGTGTCGCAGGTGCTATTTGGGGAAACATTGGATGTGTTGGAAATGCGTTCCAATTGGGCTTTTGTGCGTGTATTGACAGATCGCTATGAGGGTTGGGTTGATCCCAAGCAATTTGTGATAATTGATGATGCCGAACTGAATAAAGTGAGTACGGCTAAGCTTTATTATACCACAGATTTGGTGCAGATTTTAACCCATGTAAAAAGCAAACAGATGATTCCTTTGGTTATGGGTAGTCATTTGCCAGGTCTTTATGCTCGAAAATTAGAATTGGGCGGAGAGCAATATATTTTTGATGGCTCCTCAATTCCGTCGATAATAAAACCCACTCGCAAGCGCATACTCGAAAATGCCATGATGTATATCAATGCTCCTTATCTTTGGGGAGGAAAATCTCCTTTTGGAATCGATTGTTCGGGCTTTTCGCAAACGGTTTATAAGGTAAGTGGAATTATGCTTAATCGCGATGCATCGCAGCAAGCCTTGCAGGGGGAAACGGTGAATTTTATTACCGACGCTTTAGCTGGTGATTTGGCCTTTTTCGATAATGAGGATGGCAATATTATCCATGTGGGAATACTATTGGGCGATAATAAAATAATTCATGCCTCAGGTAAAGTGCGCATCGATGCCATCGATCATCAAGGTATTTTTAATGTGGATACCCGAAAGTATAGCCATAAACTTCGGATTATTAAGTCGTACATTTAACATTATCCAACGCAATTTTCTTAGGCTTTCAAGATTTTTAAGCTCACTCAAATGTAATTTCTGGCTCATTAATTTGCTGTTTTGAGCTAGAAGGATTTACTGTGTGAGCTTAAAGAAATTAGAAAGAGATGTTTAGGGGAGAATAGGGGTGTTTTTCTTGAAAGGATTTTTTATAAACAAATGTTTTATTGAATTCTTGGTATTTGTACTATAAATTTGGGCTAAAGCCCATTGATAGATTCACTTATTAGGCAGGGCATTAATGCCCTGCCTAATGATATCGCTCCATTCGGGCTTTAGCCCAAACATAAAAGTATAAAATACTGATTATATTTCTATTGTTTTTGTTATCTGCTTAGGTAATAGATATCGCTTGCTACAGTTAGCTTAATATTTTGTATTTTAAATTAGATAGTGTACCTTTATGCGCAAGAAATCATCCCATAAAAAACAATGAAAAATTTAGGTCATGGAAAATTCACAAAATATTAAAGGGAATAGTAATAAGGTGAAATTAGATTTTGATTACATTGCCAAAGATTTAAAAAGCGAATTTTATAAAATAGCTGATTATCTTTTGAATAATGTAGTCATTAAGGTTAATGAAAACCGTTTTCGAATTACTGAATTGGAGATTTACTACAATGACTCTGAGAATCATGATGATCCTTTTGTTCATAAAAACAGTTTGCAATTAGAAAATGCAAAATGGTACTTTCATGGTTCAGGGCTTGATATTACATTTGGTAAGGAAAAGATATATGCAAGTGCTTTAATTCGAGGTGTTAAAAATATTAAAAGTAACATTTATACTGATGGACCATTGAATGTAGTTACTGAATTGTTTAAAAGTATGAAAAGTGTATATGAACAAAGTACCTTTATTTTATCACCATATAGTTTTGAAAAAGAGGAATGGGAGCCAGTAAAGTCAACTCGCATAGGATTAAATAAGGATAAGGATAATGAGGGGGATTACATAAAAAAACTATATCGCTATTTGGTTGAAATTAATACTAATCATAAGTTTAAGGAGAAAACAATTGTTGCTAAAAAACTACAAGACAGGAATGACTTCTCACATAATGAAATAAAGAAGATATTTAATCGCAAAAGCGTTAATAAATGATAGTTGATAAGGAAACAAATCATCTCTATTTATCAGCATTGCTCGAATTGTATTATCCGAGTTTTTATAAAAGTTTTAAGAAGGAACTAGACCGATATGGTATTGTAATTGATTTTCTTCAAGATACAAAAGATGTTTGGAGTGTTGACTTTATGCCAATACAAATTGAAAAAGATCGGTTTGTGCAGTTTGTATTCAATCCAGCTTATTTGAAACACAAGAGTTACAGGAATTATATTAGTAATCCCTCTCAAATTTGTAAGCAATTGGGATTAAATATAAGGACAACGGATATTATAGCTGATGGTGGAAATGTTGTGAAAGTAAAGAATAAGGCTATTATGACTAATCGAGTAGTGGAGGATAATCCTCATTATTCGTCAGAGGAGGATTTGGTAAATACA
>QNXT01000238.1 GCA_003973505.1 Bacteroidota bacterium | reverse complement strand
ATTGACTTTTTTATATAAATTTCGATAATTAGCCCATATACTTCCCCAAATATACTCGAATTATCTCGATAGTCCATCGTATATTTGAGTCGTATATGAACTAATTATCTGAAACTGTGAGCAAAGCTTACATCGAACTCAGGTTATTATATCAAACCACGATCTCTCAATAAACCTTCCATTTGGTCTTTTAGCTCCCGTGCTTTTTCTCCAGCCACTTCAGCAAAATCAGCCCCATCAGAAGCAAAGATGATTCCTCGCGATGAGTTTACTAACAGACCACATTGATTGGTCATTCCATATTTTGCAACCTCTTCCAAACTTCCTCCTTGTGCTCCAATACCTGGCACCAACAAAAAGTGGTAAGGTACATGCTGACGCACTTTTATAAAGTACTCTGATTTGGTAGCACCCACCACGTACATCATATTTTCCACATAACCCCATTGTTGTGAAGTTAGTAATACACGTTCAAACAAACGCTTAGGTAAAACCGAGCGTATTCCTAATCGATTAAGAGCTTCTCCCACATCACGTCGGTACAATTGAAAATCGCTTGCTCCCTTATTGGATGTTAAGGCCAAAAGAATCACCCATTTTGACTTATACTCTAAGAATGGACTTACAGAATCTTCACCCATATAAGGTGCTACTGTAATGGCATCAAAATTCATATTCTCGAAAAAAGCTTGTGCATACATTTTAGATGTATTCCCAATATCGCCTCGTTTTGCATCAGCTATGGTAAAAACTTCTGGAGCTTTTTCATTTAAGTAATTGATGGTTTTCTCCAAAGATTCCCAACCCTTTGCACCCCGTGTTTCATAGAAAGCTGTATTGGGTTTATAAGCTACCGTATAGGGTAAAGTAGCATCTATTATTGCTTTATTAAAAGAAAAAACAGGATCTTCACAATCCAATAAATGCCTCGGTATTTTATTTATATCTGAATCTAACCCTACACAGAGAAAAGATTTTTTCTTCTTTATCTGCTCAAAAAGCTCTTGTCGGTTCATATCTCACTATTTTTATTGAAGCAACTTTGCACTCCGTTATTTTTAATTAATCTACTTCTTCTTTCAATCGTTCCGCATTTTCTGCCATTTGCAAAGCATCGATAATCTCTTGAATATTACCATCAATAATCGATGGCAAATTATAAAGTGTCAAACCAATACGATGATCGGTAACACGACCTTGCGGCCAATTATAGGTGCGTATTTTTGCTGAACGATCACCCGTGGAAACCATTGTTTTACGCTTTGATGAAATCTCATCCAAATATTTCTGATGTTCAATTTCATAAATTCGGGTTCGAAGAACACTCATAGCTTTCGCTAAATTCTTCAATTGCGATTTCTCATCCTGACATGTCACCACGATACCTGAAGGAATGTGAGTCAATCGGATAGCCGAATAAGTTGTATTTACCGATTGACCACCAGGACCCGACGAGCAATAAGTATCTTTACGAATATCAGCAGGATTCAGCTCGACATCAAACTCCTCAGCCTCAGGCAGAATAGCCACAGTGGCCGCAGAAGTATGCACTCTCCCCTGTGTTTCGGTCTTAGGAACTCGCTGCACACGGTGTACACCCGATTCAAACTTCAAAGTACCATATACATCCTTACCACTTACGTTGGCTACAATCTCTTTATAGCCCCCCATAGTTCCTTCGGTGATGTCCACAATATCCATTTTCCACCCTTTGCTTTCAATATATTTGGAATACATACGAAACAAATCACCAGCAAAAAGACTTGCCTCATCCCCACCTGTACCTGCACGAATCTCCATCACAACATTCTTAGCATCTTCAGGATCCTTAGGAATCAATAGTATCTTAATCTCAGCTTCCAATTCTTCCTTGCGCTTTTGGTAATCGTTGAGTTCCTCCTTGGCCATTTCTATGAAATCAGCATCGGTTTCCGACTGCAGCATTTCTTTTGTGGAATCAATATTCTCTACAATATTTTTATACTCTTTATAAGCTTCCACTATGGGTTCCAAATCACGATAATCACGATTTAATTTCACAAAACGCTTCATATCCGAAATCACTTCCGGATCGTTCATCTGCTCTCCAATTTCGAGCCAGCGATTATGAATAGCTGCTAATTTATCTAACATAATTTTTATCTTCAAAAGGGTGTTTCACACCCCAATATCATTCTTAATAATTAAATTCTCCAAATTCAGATTTTATCGTCAAAGATTTCCCTTGACTTTGGTGACAATGACCAATTATTTTTGCGTCAATGCCAAACGACTTTGAAATGGCAATCACTTCCTCTGCAGTTGCTGCATCGGTATAGATTTCCATTCGATGTCCCATATTAAACACCTTATACATTTCCTGCCAAGGCGTTTTCGACTGTTGCTGAATCATTTTAAATAAAGGAGGTACATCAAACATATTATCCTTTACAATATGCAAATTGTTCACAAAATGCAAAACCTTTGTTTGGGCTCCCCCACTGCAATGCACCATTCCGTGTATTTTATCACGATGTGCTGCCAACACTTTTTGGATAACCGGTGCATAGGTTCGTGTTGGTGATAATACCATTTTACCAGCATCAACGCCATCCACTTCCGTAGTATCTGTCAGTTTCATTCCTCCCGAATACACTAATTCTTCGGGAACACTATGGTCAAAACTCTCAGGATATTTTTCCGCCAAATATTTACTAAATACATCATGACGAGCAGATGT
The DNA here is from genome assembly GCA_003973505.1 of Bacteroidota bacterium. The sequence continues at coordinate 12,709 of QNXT01000238.1, read as the reverse complement.
CAATCCATTACTCCCCATACCACCATTATACTCCGTTTCGTAGGTAGCTTGTCCAAAGGATTCCATACCCACAATTACATCACCATCAGCAATATTTGCATTATCAATCACCTCAGTTCGTTTCATTCGGGCAGTTACAGTAGAATCAACAATAATGGTGCGTACTAAATCTCCCACATCAGCGGTTTCTCCTCCAGTGGAATAGATACCCACACCATGTTCACGCATATGTGCAAGAAAAGCCTCAGTACCTTCAATCAACTCTTTAATCACCTCACCCGGAATCAGATTCTTATTACGACCAATGGTAGAAGAAAGCAAAATATTATCTGTCGAACCCACACAAAGCAAATCGTCAAGATTCATTACAATAGCATCTTGCGCTATTCCTTTCCATACGGATAAATCGCCAGTTTCTTTCCAATACATATAGGCCAAAGCCGATTTTGTACCTGCTCCATCAGCATGCATAACAATACAATGCTCGTCAGAACCCGATAACAAATCGGGAACTATTTTGCAAAATGCATTGGGAAAAAGTCCTTTATCAACACTCTTAATCGCCTCGTGCACATCCTCTTTTGATGCTGACACACCTCGTAAATTATATCTTAATTCCTCACTCATAATTTAATCTCTTTGCTTCCGCAAAATTACGGTTTTAAGCAATAGCTTTTCTATATTTCGACATGAAGCTAAGCCCTCTAAAAACCACTTTATATATATACAAAAAGCACCCAACATCTCTGAAGGGTGCTTTAATATTTCATTCCAATTTATTCAAAAATAAATACGTTATCGTCTTTATCTACAGAATACTCGCTAAATTCAGTCATCACTGCGTCCCCAAATATAATTTTGTCTCCTAGGTCATGTACTACCTTAGCTTCGGTATCATAGATTTTCTTACTTCCAATCATCAAGCTTTGTATAACAAAGATTTCACCATCTTTAGGTGTACCATCCTCAGTAAATGCGTCAGCACCATTATTAAAATCCTTAACAGCTAACTTATGTTTTTTCATCAAGGCCAATACTACAGAAAGAGGAACTTTCAAATCATCTTCTTTACTTACAAAAGCAAATTTATAGGTTGTTCCATTCACTATACAGCTTCCTATAATAGAATCATGAATCACATCAAAAGGAACACGATTATCATCAGGATTGATGGCAATATCCACAGTACCTATTGAATCGTTAGAATTTTGTGGCACATAATCGTCACGTAAAATACGGAACTCTGTACGACGGTTCAACTGGTTAGCAGCTTCCTGCTTCTTCTTATCTCGCAATGATTTAATATATTCCTCTGTCAATACAGTACCTGCAGGGAAATACACTCCATAATATTTACTGTTTTGAGGGAATTTATAACCATTCTTCAATACACGAGGCTGATGCTCACCATAACCTTTTGCTTGCATACGTCCCGCTTCAATTCCTTTGGTAATTAAATAATCAACCACCTCGTTGGCACGTTTCTGACTTAAAATATCGTTTTTCTCATCTGAATCACGATAGTCGGTATGTGAAGCCAACTCAATTACAATCGTTGGATTATCTTGCATTGTTTGAATCAAACCATTCAATGAATCTTGATATTGTGGCTGCAATTCCCAATCTGCTAACTTATAACGAATCTCTGGTAGTGGAATAGGATCTGGTGGAATGGGTGTCAATTTGAAATCCAATTTCAAATCTTCAGTTTTAGTACGGCCAACCGTTGTTTCGGTTCCTGTACTTCCAAAATATCCTTTATGCGACACTTTCAAGGTATAAGTAACATTCTTTAATATTTGTTGCTTATTGAAACTATAATAACCACGATTATCAGTAGTTGTCTTCAACACTTTTCCATCAGATCCACTCAATAACACTGTCGAACCTGGTAAATACTGTAAAGTTGACTCGTCACGAACTGTTCCTGAAAGAGTAAATACAACCTCTGGTAACCAGAACTCATAAATATCACTTTGTCCTCTTCCGCCTTTTCGATCTGAAGAGAATAATCCCATTTCCTCACAATTTATTTTTGATCGGTCTGAATTAACATGAACAAGTTTACGTGCTTGACTAAACACCATACCAAAATCATCTCCAGATGAATTCAATGGATATCTTAAGTTTTCGGCTTCAGTCCATTTACCATCCACATACTCTGAGCGAAATAGGTCTAAACCACCCATTCCCCCACGTCCATCAGAAGAAAAGTATAAGTAAGTTGGTCCGTCAGGTATTTCTCTTAGTGTAGGAAATAATTCATTTCCTTTAGAATTAACACCACTTCCTAAGTTACGAGGTTTACCAAAAGGCTTTGTTTTCTTACGACGTTTAGCCATCCAAATATCACGTCCTCCATAACCATTTGGCAGGTTGGCAGCAAAATAAATCACTTTTTCATTGCGTGAAATAGCAGGATGACCAACACGTATGCTATCCGCTGCTATAGGGAGCACTTGGGGTTCTGTCCAAGTTTTTCCACGACGATTTGAAGTATAGATGGCACAACCCATCACTTCTTTTTTACTAACAACACAACGAGTAAAATATAAAGTATTAAACTTTCGGTTAAAGGCAGCTGAACCATTATTCTCGTTGGTATTAATCATTCCTTTTTCATCAATAACTACTGGCTTACTCCAATTTCCACGAGGGTCGAGTTGGGTAACAAAAATAGCCGAATAAGGTTGTCCTGTATTAGGATCAATATCCGTATCGGCATCTTTTCTACTTGAAGTAAAGATAAACGAGGTGTATTTTTTATCGGCATAAACTGGAGAAAAATCATCCTCACGAGAGTTTAATCTCGTCAATGGATTCACTCCATATTCGCTTGGTTCCTTAGTCCAAGTAATGGCATTCTGACAGGACTCCAAACCCATCTTTCCTCGTGGATCACCAGGAACCAATTTGATGTATTTTTTATATTGAGCAATCGCCTGCTGATATTTTTGCTGGTCGCGCAATGCTTCAGCATAATATAAATAAACGATTGGATCTGAATACTTCGATCTTATTAGTCGTGAATACTGCTGCTCTGCTCTTTTTGCATCTTTGGTAAGGCGATAGCATTCTGCTATTTGAAAAGCAATACGTTTTTTCTCAACCTTGTTTTTAATCTTTCCCGATGCTTTTTTATAAAGAGGAATCGCTGCATGATATTGCTCGTACTTAAAAGCATTATCAGCCTCTTCGGTATAATTACGCTGTGCAAATGTGGTAATTGGAAGCACAAATACAAGTAAAACAAATAATAGTTTAGATAATTTCATATTCACATCTTTAAAATAAACTTTAATATTCCAGCTAATAAACTTACTTAACAATCTATCTTAATGATAGATAAAGGCAAACCAAAAAGCTTCATTTTCTTACTACTTAAAAGCAGTTTCAATATAATTATAAACAGCCGCTAATATAAGAGATTTTTTAATAATTTTTAGACAAATTTACAACCAAGTGCAGATTTAGTGGCTTACAGGTCTAATCTTAATTCTATCGTTTTATTTAGTACAAATTCAGTACTATTAGTTACTTTTTAATAGTAAAAAAAGCCCCGTAAAAACGAGGCTTAATATGAAATTATTTTTTATGCAAACCGCATTCCCGTGAATCAGGGTTTTCCCACCACCATCTTCCGGCACGTACATCTTCACCTTCCATAATAGCTCTGGTACAAGGCTGACATCCAATGCTAGGATAGCCCTTTTTATGTAGTGGATTGAATGGTATTCCCTGCTTTTCAATATACTCCCACACATCATCTTCCGACCAATCAATCAAAGGATTAACTTTAAGCATTCCCGAATTCTCATCCCATTCAACAACCTGCATATCAACTCGTGTAACCGATTGTGACCTACGCAAACCTGTGAACCAAGCTTCCTTGCCTTGCAATGCTCTTTTCAAAGGATTTAGTTTCCTAATTTGGCAACATAAATGACGGTTATCAACACTATCAAAAAACAAATTGATTCCATTTTCCGCAACCATTTGTTCCACTTCCTTATAATCAGGGAAGAAAACATCTATCTTGATTCCATACTTTTTGTTAGTCCTGTCGATAAGCTCATAGGTTTCAGGAAACAAACGTGCAGTATCCAAAGTAAATATACTTACCTCTTTATCAAGCTCCATAAGCATCTGAGTAACCACCTGATCTTCTGCCCCCATACTTGTTCCAAAAGTGATTTTCTCACCCATCGATTCCACAAAAAAGGCAATGATTTCTTGGGCTGTTTTACCATCTAAACGATTGTTTAAGTCAACAATATCCTCTTTTCTATATATCATTATAAAATTCTATTTTCTAATTATAAAACACTAATTCAAATTATTTTATATCATCAACTACATGAATAGCTTCTTGCAAATAAATATCTTTACGCAAACTTTTATGCCATTTCTTTGCAATTTCTGTTTTCACGGTATCCTGCAAATACACTTCCATATCCACTTTTAATGGTTGCACAATCACAGCCGTAGTATCCGACATGATATCCTTAAACTTCTTATCCTCCTCATCTAATTTCTTCTCAAGTTTTTGAAATTTTTCGAAGTTCAAAGTACGAACCGTTTCATCACGCAAACGTTTCACTCGGCGCGCTTGCTCTTCTTTTAACTGAAACTTATCATTCTTAGCCACCCTTTGTTTACTGGCTGCAAGTACGGGATAATAATCCGATTTACTAGCTACAGGCGTATATTTAGCAGCCGGAATTTCATCCCATGGGAGGTAATTATCAAGCTCATGTTCACCATACTTGATATACATAAAATTATCGGGCAAAATCACATCCGGCTTCACTCCCTTTAATTGTGTTGCTCCTCCGTTGATACGATAAAACTTTTGTATTGTAAGCTTTTCTGCTCCAAAAGGTTTAAATTGATTCATCTGATCAGGAGCAAAACGATCTAAGTCGATAAACCTTTGCACAGTACCTTTACCAAAGGTTTGTTTACCACCAATAATTATTGCGCGATTATAATCTTGCATAGCTGCAGCAAAAATTTCAGAAGCCGATGCTGAATTAGAATTCACCATAACTACAAGAGGTCCATCGTATTGAATTCGAGGATCGGTATCATATAGCACTTCCGCTTTTTTGCCTTTCTGTTTTACTTGAACTATTGGACCCTTATCAATAAAATAACCACCCATGGTTACCACATCCTGCAACGAGCCTCCGCCATCATTTCGCAAGTCGATGATTAAGCCATCTACTCCTTCGGCTTTCAACTTATTGATTTCTTTCAATACATCATCAGCACTACGACGTCCGCCACCTTTTTCATTAAAGTTTACATAAAACGATGGAAGATAGATATATCCAATACGTTTTTTAGTATCTTTTGTTTTAACGATTACCGATTTAGCATAAGTAGCCTCGATAACAACCACATCGCGTACAATGGAAATCACCTTAATGCTTCCATCCACTTTTTTTACGGTTAATTTAACCGTAGTACCTTTTTTTCCACGAATAAACTTAACCGCCTTATCCAAACGCATGCCTGTCAAATCTAAGGGTTCCTCATCACCTTGTGCAACTTTCAAAATCAAATCGCCGGCTTTCAATTCCCCTTGTTTCCATGAAGGACTACCAGGTACAATATTCACAACCTTTATATAACCATCTTTTTCTTGAAGTGTAGCTCCGATTCCTTCCAACTGTCCCGACATGCGAATATCAAAATCTTCTTTATCCTTAGGAGGAAAATAGTTTGTGTGAGGGTCGTAAGATCCATTTATAGCATTAAGATAAAGTGAAAAATAATCCTTACGATCTAACTGCTCCAAACGATGGAAATAATCTTTATTTTGTTTTAGCACCTTGGCTCTAGCACTCTTTTCAAGCTCTTCAAAGCTCTTTATTTGAACTGTATCACTCTTTTCTTTGGCTTTTTCTTGCGATTCCATCATTGATGATATGCGCAGCATCACTTGATATTTAAGCGACTTACGCCATGCCTCCTTTAATTCCAACTTATTCTTAGCCCAATCATTTTTTTCATCATCCAATTGAATGCTTTCATTTTTCTCAAAATCAAAAGGTTTGCTCAAAATATCTTTATAATAACTCTCTGCTTCATTAGTTCGTTTCTTAATTAAAGCATAAGAAAGTTCAAAAAACTCTTGAGTTCGTCCCTCCAACTCATCATCAATCTTCAACTCATAAGATTGCAGTTGGTCCACATCCGATTTCAAAAGAAATTTCTTTGTAAAATCTAATCTCTCTAAATATAAGGAATAAACCTTTTTAGAGAAGTCATCATCCATAGTACGATGCTCATAATGAACATACTTCAAACTACTTACAACCAAGTCTGTAAGATATAGTTCTCTTTGTTTTTCATCAGGGTTATTGTTGATTGTAAAAGCTAATACCAAACCTAAGGGTAAGGCAATAGCTAAGGCAATGAATAATCTTTTTCGCATAATATTATTTTGATTTTTGAGGCACGAAGTTAGTAAAAAATGCCTCTTGCATTCATAATTAACAATTATTAATATTTACTCATTATGAATGAGGACAATACGAACAGAGGAAAAAGCAATCGCCCATATTTCTTCTTTCTCAATATTGACTTAATTAAAAGCTTATTGCGTTATTATTTAGCGTACTTTTGCGCCCTCAAATTTAGAACATGAAAGAAATAAGGAATATTGCAATTATTGCGCACGTTGACCACGGTAAAACCACATTGGTAGACCGTTTATTACATCAAGTAAAACTTTTCAGAGACAATCAGGAAATGGGAGATTTAATTCTCGACAGTAATGATTTGGAGCGAGAACGAGGAATTACCATTTTATCGAAGAATGTAAGTGTAGTATATAAAGGAGTAAAGATCAATATAATTGATACTCCGGGTCACTCCGATTTTGGAGGTGAGGTTGAGCGTGTATTAAACATGGCTGATGGTGTGCTATTAATTGTAGATGCATTTGAAGGACCTATGCCGCAAACTCGATTTGTTATGCAAAAGGCCATAGAGTTAAATCTAAAACCCATTGTTGTAGTAAATAAAGTTGATAAACCAAACTGTACTCCTGACGAAGCGCAAGAAGCTGTATTCGACCTTATGTTTAGTCTTGATGCGAGCGAAGAGCAATTGGATTTCCCAACGGTTTATGGTTCAGCTAAAGCTGGATGGATGGGCCCCGACTGGAAAAACCCTACCGAAGATGTATCTTATCTCTTAGATCAAATTATTGAGCATATTCCAGCTCCTGAAGTTAAAGAAGGAACTCTACAAATGCAAATTACTTCACTTGATTTTTCAAGTTATACCGGACGTATTGCCATTGGTAGAATTGAAAGAGGAAGTATAAAAGCAGGCGACCAAGTATCTTTAGTGAAACGTGATGGAACCATTAAGAAATCTGTAGTAAAAGAGCTTTATACTTTTGAGGGACTAGGAAAACGGAAAACTAAAGAAACCGTTCCATGTGGTGAACTTTGTGCTATTTTCGGATTGGAAGGTTTTGATATTGGTGATACTATCGCTGATTTTGAAAATCCTGAAGCACTTACACCCATCACTGTTGACGAGCCTACCATGAGTATGCTTTTCACCATCAATAATTCTCCATTTTTTGGTAGAGATGGTAAATTTGTAACTTCACGTCAGATTCGTGATCGTTTGTATGCTGAAACAGAAAAGAATTTAGCTCTTAAAGTAGAAGAGACTAATGCTGCCGATTCGTTTATCGTTTATGGTCGTGGAATTCTGCATTTATCTGTTTTGGTTGAAACCATGCGTCGTGAAGGTTATGAGCTACAATTAGGTCAACCACAGGTAATCATCAAAACCATTGATGGTGTGAAATGCGAACCTATTGAATCATTAACAATACAAGTTCCTGAAGAATTTGCTGGTAAAGCCATTGAATTGGTAACTGGAAGAAAAGGTGATATTGCAAATATTGAAGTAAAAGGTGACCGAAGTCATTTAACATTCCATATTCCTTCTCGAGGAATTATTGGTCTTCGAAATCAAATATTAACGGCTACCGAAGGTGAAGCAATTATGGCACACCGCTTAAAAGGCTACGAACCTTGGAAAGGTGATTTGGGAATGCGCCGAAATGGGGCATTAATTGCCTTAGAAACAGGAACAGCTATCCCATTCTCCATTGATAAGTTACAAGACCGAGGTAAATTCTTTGTAAATCCTGGTGAAGAGATTTATACAGGAATGGTAATTGGCGAGCATGTTCGTCAAGGTGATTTGGTAATTAACATTGTTAAAACCAAAAAATTATCCAATATGCGTTCGTCTGGAGCTGATGATAAAGTACGTATTGTTCCTGCTATTAAGTTCTCTTTGGAGGAAGCAATGGAGTATATACGTGAGGATGAATATTTGGAAGTAACACCAAACAACCTCCGATTACGTAAAATATTACTCGACGAGCACGATCGCAAGCGATTACGTAATAGTGGTAATAAAGAATAGCCTATTGCACACACATAAACAAAGCCGTTTCAAATTAATGAAGCGGCTTTTTTATTATCACTCTATTTTTCACTTACTATATCTGTATCAGTATTAAAAACAGATAAATGAAACTTAGTCTTTTACTCGCATATATTTCTCAATGGTATTAAACAATTCTTCTCTTGAAATAGGCTTCGTAAGATAGTCATCGCAACCCGCACTCATGGCTTCTTCACGATCATTATTCATAGCATTCGCCGTAAGTGCAATAATTGACACACTTGGGTCAATCCTTTTTATCTTAATGGTGGCAATATAGCCATTCATTCGAGGCATTTTGACATCCATTAATATCAAATCAATTTGCTCCTTATTTTTCTCAAAAAGCTCAATCGCTTCTACACCATCATTCGCCATCAAAATATTCACTCCCGTTTTACCCAAAATCACTTTAATATACATTTGATTTGAGGGTTCATCCTCAACTACAAGAATTGTTTTATCCTTCCAATTGATATTAAAATTCTGTTTTGGATTAAAGAAAGAACTTTTCAAGTCGCCACCATCATACAGCCGAAGCGAGAAACGCACCAAGGTCCCCTTACCTAATGTAGATTCAATACTAATATCGGTTCCCATTAACTTAAGTAACCGCTTGGCCAGGCTTAAACCCAAACCTGCACCTCCTCCATCTACTTCTTGATTGTTAAATACTTGAAGAAACGGATCGAACACAAAAGGAAGCTTATCTTCAGAAATACCAATTCCTGTATCTTCCACCTCAAATAAAACCAAATTCCCCTCCTGCCAACAACGCAAATCAATGGTTCCTCGTTTTGTAAACTTCACTGCATTTTCAATCACCGCTTGTAGAATTTGCTTTATTCGATACTTATCACCACTCACCAAAACATCATCATCTAAAGTCGAGCTATAAGTCAATTTTACTGTTTGCACAAAGTTTTGCGATAAGTCTTCATTGGCTTCTTCAACAACTTCACGAGCCAACTCCTTTATTTTTACCGCTCGCAATACAAGTTCCAGACTATCCGAATCGATTCGTGAAATATCCATAATATCACTAATCATTTTAAGCAATCTTTTACCTCGCTCTTGTATAATATCAATATATTGATTCCTATGTTCATGATGAATTTCTGTATCACGCAATAAATCGCTAAATCCCAAAATAGCATTCAAAGGAGTTCTAATTTCATGCGACATATTTGATAAAAACATTGCTTTTAGCTGCTCTCCCTCTTCCGCTTTTTCTTTAGCTTCTATAAGGTCTTGCTCCATCAATTTACGACTCGATATATCACGCCCAATCCATAATACGTTTTGTTCTTCAAAGGGTTCAATAATACTTGCCGACACAAGCATTGTGTAGGTAGTTCCATTAATATTCAACTCCAATTCCTCATTAAGAATCCCTTTTTTATTTTTTATCAGCTCCACCAAACTGTCCCGTTCGTCAACATTCTTAAACAATCCATATTCCATTATACCCATACCAACGAGTTCATCATATGTACGCCCCGTTATTTTAATTGCCGCATCATTAAGCTCAACAAACCGCTGGGTTTTCATATTTGTAATAATCACAGGATCGGGAATAAGGCTAAAAAACTGCCGAAAACGCTTCTCACTTTCAATTAATTTTTGCTCCGCCTCTTTTATGGCCGAAATATCCCTTGCCACAAAAAGCACCTTATTACTATCGTCACCTCCAAATCGGGACCCCGACACTAAGGCCGTAATAGATTTATCTTTAGTATTAAATTGCACTTCATAGTTTGAAACTTTACCCTCAGTCTTAACTATATCAACTATTTTCTTACGCACATTAACATCTTTATACATGCCCGTTTGATAAGACGAAATACCAACAACTTCCTCTCTTTTAACTCCCAAATAACCCAATAAGGCTTCATTTGCCTCATACAAAATACCCGTGTCTAAATCGGCAATAGATATTGGATCGGGATGAAGATTAAAAATATCGCGAAATTTACGTTCACTTTCTTGAATTTTTCTTTGAGCCTGCTTAAACTCAGTAACATCTTCAAATACTACCATAAATGCTCGTTCCCCCTTAAATGAAACTTCTTTTGAAACCGAACGAACATTATGAACGCCGCCCTCAATATCCAGATATAGAGCATTGGTAGGATAAACCATCCCTTCCCCATTCATTAAGGCAGCCATACGCTGTTGTATCATTTCTTTGGACGAATCATGCACAAAATGCATAACATCCATACCTAATAATGAGGAACTATCTTTTACCTTTGAAAACGAAATTGCAGCTTCATTTGCATCTACAATCTTACCATTAATATGAATTATTATCGGTATCGGAACAAGGTTAAAAATATTATGATAACGAACTGTGGTTTCTTTTAAGCATTGATCCGCTATGCGTCTTTGAGTAATATCCTCCGCTACTTTTAACAGATTTGTAATCTCTCCTTTGGAATTACGAATTGCTGACATAGAGGCATATTCCCAGTAAAGCCCTCCATCTTTTCGTTTATTACATATTTCACCTTTCCAGGTTTTATTATTTTTAAGCTTATCCCACATATCTGAATAAACTTCATTTGATAGTTTTCCCGACTTCAAAAAACGAGGATTTTGCCCCATCACCTCTTCACGACTATAGCCTGTTAATTCGGTAAAACGTTTGTTTACATAGGTAATATTGCCATTAATATCTGTAATTGTAAAAGATGAAGAACTCTGCTCAATGGCAGCCAATAAAACTTTAATTTGTTGTTGAGCCTGCTGCCATTGCGTAATATCACGACTATGTACCACAACACCCATCAAATTTCCATCTGAATGCTTCAGCGCCGAAACACTTCGTTCAACGATAATAATTTGACCATCCTTACGCACTAAATTAACCACAATATTTTTGCTACCCGATTTCTTAAACTCCTCAAAATTACCACGAAACTGCTCTTTACCTTTTTCGTCGAGGTAATCCTGAATATGGGTTCCAATTAATTCTTCTCGAGAGTATTTCAACATCTCGGCATCACGTTCATTACAATCAAGAATATATCCTTTGGGACTTAATAAAGAAACACCATGGGGAGCTTTTAGAAATAAAAGGCGGAACTTTTCTTCACTGATACGTAAATCTTCAGCAGTTTTTTTCTCTGCCGATAAATCATGAAAAACAATCATATATCCACTTTTCTCCCCATCAGCATTATGCATATATGATAAATTCATCCGAACATGCTTTTGTTCGCCATTTATCGTATTGAAAACAACATCTGTTTTTCCTTCACCACTTTCAAGCAGCTCGATAATGCGTGTTGGAGCAGGCTCCTTAAACGATTCAGCAAGAAAATCGAAACCTTTCACTCCTTTTTTTATAATACTATCATCATCTTCTGAAAAACCGAATAAAGCCTTTAAGCTCTTCGACATATAAACAATTTCAAAATCAAGATTCATAATACCCAGCGAGGTATTCGATGTATTCAAAAGAGTACGATACATATTACGACTTTCCGCAAGTTCACTTTGATATATTTCGTTCTCTTTCTTTAGATTAAGGGAATAAATCGCTACCGATAAATCACTAACCAAATCCGAAAATTGATTCTTTAAATCTTGATCCAATAAATGTTTCTTTATGGAAACTGCAAAAACGCCAAAAACACTTCCTTGATACTCTATTTTTTTCGAAATCATGATAGATTCATCATTGGAAGACAGAGAACACTGTTTACAAATAGCCGAATTTCGAGCTTTAATATAGAGATCATTCGTTTTAAGGACTTCCTTCCAACAGGATGGTTTTAAGTCTTTATCATCACCCTTAAAAGAGGAATATTGTGCAATTTGATTACCCTCAGCATCAACAAGTACTGACCAAGAAACATCATAAGCCTCAAACTCGGTAATCCCAACACATACCTGATTTATCAGGTCATCTATATTATTGGCTTTTAGAATTTTACTTTTTAGCTTTAGTAAAAGTTCCAAATTTTTGACTTTCATTTCTATTTTTTCAGTCATATTGAGCAATCGTTAAAAGCCGTGCAATCGAGTTGGAAACATCAATAAATAATACACGAGGCTCTGGTAAATATTTTAATAGGGTAAAAATAAAAAAAACCACCAACTATTACAAGCTGATGGTTTTTAGTTTTTAACTAATGCGTTTTCTATGAATGTTTAATTTTATAATAAACCTCCACGCAAGTAGATTTCTTTTTGCACATCGTAAAATGGATTGACG
>QNXT01000036.1 GCA_003973505.1 Bacteroidota bacterium | reverse complement strand
ATTTTCTCAAAAAATGATTTACGATAAAGCCCTCCTATTGGGATGGTTTTCATCTTATTCTCTATAATTAAATCGGGATATTTAATAGAAAACACTTTATCAATATTTACAATATATGAACGGTGTGTACGAATAAATAAACTATTCGACAGAACCTTCATCATGTCTTTCATCGTAGCATGAACTGTATAAACATTATCGGTAGTATGTATAATCACATAATCTTTTTTTGCTTCCAAATAGTAAATATCCGTTAGCCTGATTTTATTCAAACGATAGTCGGCTCGAACAAAAATATAAGGTGATTGAACCGAAGCTGCTTCTGAATTCGCTTTTGTTGGCAACGAATCTTTTTGAGTAGCCATTATAATATTAGCTCGCAATTCATTATCACTCACAGGTTTATTCATAAACACGCAAGGCCCAAAGGTTTCAATTTCTTTGGAAAAATCTTTACGATCCTCTCCCGATAGAAAGACCACTGGTATATCATATTTCTCCTGAATTTCTTTTGCAACATTAAAACCATTTGGTGCTAAATCTGAATAGGTATCCATCAATACCAAATCTGCCTTTTTGTTTGCTAATAGCTCAAGTACATCTTTTGGCGAAGACACCAAAGCTAAAACCTCAAATCCCATTCGTGTTAAACGATTTTGCAAATCAATTTCCAAATTGGAAACCTCTTCAGCAATAATAATTTTTAATGCTTGCATATCCCTTCTTTTTTAGTATTAGTCTCTCTAAAATATCGACAAAGATAAAAAATAAACCCACAGAAATAAATGAAACACTACGAAATTAATCGAATAAATACAGGCTAAAAATGGGTAATTTACCTGAAATTCTAAATCCTCAATATTATACTTGAAATCTGTTTCATTTGTTTGTATTTTTACAAAAGAATTTAAAAAAGCAACTATCATGAAAAAACTATACTATTTTTTAACAATATTAGCCTCTATATTGAGCGTTAGTTCAAATACTATTGCTCAAACAATTTACGGCACAACCCCATTTGGAGGATACTCAAACATAGGTGTAATGTTTAGATACACTCCTACTCCAAACACAGAAACAGTAGTTAATTTTGGAATACCTAAAAATGGTCCGCAGAAATCAGCTATCATAACCGCAGCTGAAAGGCCTGTAGGAAGTCTTCTGTTATTAAATGGAATTATTTATGGTGTTAGTTCTTGGGGAGGCAACCAAGGAAGTGGAACCATTTACGGCTACAACCCCCTAATGGATACCATTGCGGTTCTTCATAGTTTCAACTGGAACGATGGAGCAGAACCTTCTGGTGGTTTATTCCAAGCAAATAACGGGTTGTTTTATGGATTTACAGAAATGGGAGGAAATAATTATTCGGGTGTATTCTATTCTTTTAATCCTACCACAAAAGTATTTACAAAAATCAAAGACCTTAACGACTCACAAGGGACAAATCCTTATGCTGAAGTTATGCAGGCTAGTAGTGGCATACTATATGGTACGACTACCTTTGGCGGAGCAAACCAACATGGTACCATCGTATATTATATAATCAGTGCCTCCACCTATGACAAAGTTGCCAGCTTTTCATCAAGTACCGGCTATGGAGTTTTTGGGGCGCTAGCCGAGGCTTCAAATGGAAAGCTCTATGGTTTTGCACGTGATGGAGGAAATAGTGGATATGGAACTATATTCGCGTTCGACCCTAGCACACAAGGTCTAAGCGCTGTATTTCAATTTGATAGTATCAACGGAGCATCACCAGAAGGGGGACCTTTTATTATGAATGGGAAAATCTACGGAGTAACAGCCTACGGAGGTGCAAATAACAAAGGTGTACTATTTGAATATGATATTGCAACAAATACATTAACAAAAAAAATCGATTTTGACAGTGCTTCGACAGGTGCACATCCTATGGGAACACTATCATTAGGTAGCGATGGATATTTGTATGGATCAACATACTCTGGAGGCGCATTCGATAAAGGTGTGCTTTATAAATACAATGTGGCAACCAATGTTTTAACAAAACTATTGGATTATGACGGTGTGAATGGTCTAAATCCTGAAAATGTTCAATTTGTTGAAACATCAAAATTATCATTTTCTGTAAATGATAGCGTATTGACAAGTCCACCTTTCGATATTCAATTCACCAATAATACGCCAAACTCTGGTAATTATATCTGGCAATGGCAATTTGGTGATGGAGCAGTTTCCTATCAAAAAAATCCTACTCACACATACACAAACAATGGAACATTCAGTGTTACGCTTATTGGTCGTGATACCATCAAACAAACCTATGATACTTTATTGAAACAAGATTTCATTCAATTGAGTGGCGCTGCATCTTGTCCAGTAACTGCAAACGTTTCTCCTTCCGGCTTTATTAATATCTGCCCTGGCGATAGTGTTTTATTACATGCCACCAATATTAATCCAGCCTATTCATATCAATGGCTAAGAACCGGACTCTACCTAAATGGCGCAGATGACACTACTTATTGGGCTAAACAACCTGGTTATTACCAAGTTCGTGTTGACAATGGTAATTGTTGGACCTTTTCTAATGTGGCTTTTGTGAACCCATATCCAACACAAACGCCTCGAATATCAGCAGCTGGTTGGATTCAGCCCTGCTCCAACGACAGTTTACATCTCACACTAAATGGAATATATGGAAGCTATCAATGGTCCACTGGCGAAACAACAAACTCAATATATGTAAAAACCTCAGGTCTTTATTATGTGGATGTAGTGGATAATAATAGTTGTAAAATCCGATCTCAAATTGATACAATAAATACTTCTATCATTCCTGCACCACATATATGTATTGTGGGAGTGGATAGCGCTACAGGCAAAAACGTTATCGTTTGGAACCAAAGCTCTGACTTGAAAATGGACAGTATTCGTGTTTATAAGGAGACCCAAATCCAAAATGTATTTGAAAAGATAGGTCAGAAAGCGCGTACTGAAACAGGAATATTAATTGACCAAAATTCCGATCCACGAGTAACATCATATCGTTACCGACTCATGGGAGTGGATAGTTGTGGCAAAGTTACTCCAATTGGACCTTACCATCGCACCATTCATTTACAAGTAAATATTGGTTTGGCTGGCAGTTGGAATTTACATTGGAACGAATACGAAGGGGCAAATCTTGGAAGCTACCATATCTATCGTGGCACCGACTCAACTCAGATGAGTTTATTGGTTAGTGTTCCTGCCAATATTCACTCTTATACCGATTATGCACCACCAACAGGCAATGTATATTATTTATTGAAAGTGGACTTGGCAAATGCGTGTAGTCCCGGAGGAAGTACCACATACAATTTATCAAGTTCCAATTTTTTCAACACAAAAGATGCTACTGTTGGAATTGATAAAATTAAGTTGGAAGATGAAGGTATAAATCTTAGTGTTTTTCCCAATCCAAATAATGGACAATTTAACATCAAGATTGAAACTACAAGCCTACAAAAACTAACATTGGTATTATACAATAGTTTAGGAAGCCTTATTTCCAAAGAATTTTTAATTGTAAATGGAACTTACACCAAAGGTTTCAAGTCTGAATATTTGAGCAAAGGCATTTACTACTTACAAATTCAAACAAAAGAAGCTGTCGTTGTTCGAAAGATTATTATTCAATAATCTTGATTTAAGTTAAAAATAAAAGAGTTCATTTTGCAAGCAAAATGAACTCTTTTATTTTGGTTTACATTCAAACTAAATAGGAGACACAAAAGGATTATCCGCTTTTTCATAGGATATTCGTGTACTCGGTCCATGACCAGGAAAAACGTCGGTACTATCGGGCAAGGTATAGAGTTTAGTACGAATACTTTCTACCAACAAATCGTAATCGCCTGTAGGTAAATCTGTACGTCCTATACTTTGCTGAAATAACACATCACCTACCACCACAATCTCATCGGCCTCACTATAAAAACACACACTACCATCGGCATGCCCTGGAGTATAAAGCACTTTTAGTTTTGAATTTCCAAACTCTATGATATCTCCATCCTCAATAAACACATCAGGTTTGGGAGCATCTTCAATAGTAATTCCTAGAGAACTTCCAAATTGACTCGCGGTTTCATAAAAAACCAAGCCGGCTTTATGCGCATACAACTTTAAGCCAAAGTGTTCAATAATCACTTTATTCCCAACAATATGATCAATATGACCATGAGTATTAAGCAGTTTTTTCAATTGAATAGATTCTTGCTTTGTAAAATCAACAATTTGCTGCAATTCTTCATCGGAACTATTTCCAGCATCAATCAGCACACCTTCACCCGTTTCATCATACAATAAGATGGTGTTCATTTGGTATAAATTCTGAGGAAATATTTTGATTTTTATCATCGTAAATACTATTTTCTGGTTTTATGCAAAATTACGCTATTCATAATTCAGAGCGGCTATAAATTACCCAAATATTAATCCAAAAAATAATGTAACTTTGTTGGTTATTACAGATAAATCGAGGCAATAAAATAATAAAACGAACGTCATTATAACCTTATGGTAAAAACTATACTCAAAGGACAAAAAAACTTTATTCAATTGATATTCCTAATCGGGTTTATCAGTTTGTCTTTGAGTTCGCACGCACAGTTTTACAGCGGTTTACAACAAGAGTTTGGCAAAAACCGAATTCAATATCAAGACGACCGAACATGGAGTTATTTCAGATATAAACAATTCGACACCTATTTTTACCAAGGAGGCTTACCCCTTGCCATCTATTCGTCGAGTTATATTTCGAACGAAATAAAGATTATTGCCCAAAAACTTGACTATGTTCCTCAAAAGAAAATCCGATTTATCATATTCAATAGTTTAGCCGATTTAAAAGAATCGAATATCGGACTTATTACAGAAGAGCAGTATAATACAGGTGGTGTTACCCATGTAATTAACAATAAAGTATTTATTTATTTCAACGGAAATCACGATAATTTCGAAGAACAAATTCGAAAAGGAATAGCCCAATTGATGCTAAACAGCATGCTTTATGGAGGAAGCACTGGGGCTACGGTTAAAAACTCTATTTTACTTTCATTTCCAAAATGGTACACAAACGGCTTGATATCGTATCTTGCAAATGGATGGAGTACTGAGATTGATAATCGAGTACGAGATGGTATTTTATCGGGACGATATGAAAAATTTGCAAAACTCAATGCCGAAGAACAGGTATTTGTAGGACATTCCATATGGAAATATATCGAAGATCGATTTGGAGAAAAGGCTGTGAGCGAGGTTTTATATATGGCCAAAGTGAATCGCAGTATCGAAAGTGGTTACCTTTATGTACTGGGTATGACCTATAAAATGCTCATTGCCGATTGGTTTGACTGGTATGAGAATAAATACAAAAAAGATGTGGGCGATGAAATCATTCTTCCCGAATCGCAGGTACTCAAAAAGAAAAGGAATAAAAGCAAGCGTGTGTACTTACGCCCAAGTATTAGCCCTGACGGACGATATGTAGCCTATGTGCGTAACGAAATTGGAAAAACAAAAGTTCGTGTAATGGATCTTGAGAAAAACCGACGTAAAACAATTATGAAATTCGGTTATAAACTTGACGAAAAAACGGACTATTCTTATCCCTTACTTGCTTGGTCGCCAATGGGCCATATTCTTACGGTAATTCACGACCGTAAAGGAAGAAATGAAATGGTAACCTACAACCTTGATAAAGGGAGACCGCAAAAACGTTATTTACTTCAATTTGAAAAAATCCTTGACTTCTCGTATAACGATCGAGGCAATATGATGGTGATGTCGGCTGTAAAAGATGGGCAAAGCGACATCTATCTTTACTATATCGGTTCAAACACCTTTAAAAGAATAACCTACGATATTTACGATGATGAATTTCCACGTTTTGTAAACAATTCAACAGCCATCGTTTTCAGCTCCAACCGAAATAGTGAAACCATTCGGTTTGATAAAAAAACCAATAAGAATGTTATTATTGATACCCTAAAAGGATTAAAGCATCGGGATATTTATTTTTATGAAATAAAAAAAGACAATCGAAAATTACGCCGTGTTACCAACACACCTCTATTTGACGAAATTTACCCAATGCCTATTAAGAAAAATACTTTTAGTTGGCTAAGCGACGAAAACGGTGTTTATAATCGCTATGTTGGGCATTTTGATAGTACAATCAGCTTTGTGGATACTACAACGCATTATCGGTATTTTACACGATACCATGCTGCCAGCAATTATTCTTTTAGTATTCTTGATCAAGATTACAGTACCCAAGCCAACAAATTGGTTGAGGTAGTATATAATGACGGGCATTACAGAATGTATGTTAACGACCTGCCCGAATACGAAGACTACGACAACTTTAAGCTTCCGCGCACAAGCTATATGAATAACATTGTGGTAAAGGAAGAACTGCGACTTAAAAAAATAGAAATTGCTCGAAAACGGGCTTTATGGCTGAAAAATCACCCGGAAGAAGCTAAAAAGGATTCGCTGAAAAATATAAAAAACAAACCCAAAAAGAAGAAGAAGTTTCGAATCATCTATATCGGAGGTGATAAGAAAAAAGACGGTTCGAATGTAGATATCAATAATTACACATTCAATGGGGAAAAGGATGCGCCTCAAAAAAGCGGCTCAGACAAAGATTATGCTAACTCTGACGACATTAACAAACTTAAAACAAATACCGATCTATATAAATCAAGGTTGTATTATGTGGAGTATTCCATTTCAAATATTGTTACCCAGATTGATTTTAGCTCTTTAAATTATTCCTATCAGCCATTTACAAATCCCAAATCACCCATCTATATTAACCCGGGATTCTCTGGTTTTATAAAATTAGGGGTAATGGATCTTTTTGAAGATTATCGCCTTACAGGCGGAGTACGACTTTCCTATAATTTAAAGAATAATGAATACTTCGCAAGCTTTAAAAACCTAAAGAAGCGACTTGATAAAGAGATTATATTCCATAGAAAAGTATTATCCGAAAATCAATACGATTATGGGGTAAACCACATGTTACACGAAGGGATTTTTCGCTTGTCATGGCCTTTTGATGTTGTGAAGAGTATTCGAGGCAGCCTTTTAATGCGTTATGATAATGCAGCATATATTTCAAGCAATCCATACACTGCCAATGTTGCACTGAAAAAGCCTAATGATATGCTTTTCAACGCCGGACTTACCCTTGCCTACGTATATGATAATACACGAAGTCCTGGTTTAAATCTATTCTATGGCACACGATATAAGATTTTTGCAGAATACTACCAGCCTATCAACGAGCTGAAACACAATCTATTTGTTTTAGGTATCGATTATCGGAAGTATATCAAACTGTTTAAGACCTTTATTTGGGCAAACCGACTTGCTGCCAGTACCTCTTTTGGAACGGAGCGACTTGCATATTATATGGGTGGTGTTGACAACTGGTTGTTTCCAGAGTTTAACCGAAATATGCAAGTTGACCCCAATCAGAATTTCACTTACCAAACACTTGCAACCAATATGCGAGGTTTTCAGCAAAATATAAGAAATGGTAATAATTTCATCGCGATTAATTCTGAATTGCGACTCCCCCTATTTCAATTCTTTTCCAGAAAGCCCTTAAAGTCGCAGTTCTTACAAAACTTTATGACTGTAGGATTTTTTGATATCGGTACGGCTTGGTCAGGGCCAAATCCATTTTCTGATAATAACGCCCTATTCAAACAAGAGATTTATCAACAGCCAATCAAGGTAACCATAATCAATCAAAACGACCCTATTGTAGCAGGTTATGGATTTGGACTAAGAAGCAAGCTCTTCGGATATTATGTACGTGCAGATTGGGCTTGGGGTGTTGAGAATGGCAATATTAGAAAGAAACCTCTTTTCTATTTATCATTTAGTCTCGATTTTTAATAATACGTTTTAAAAACATGAAAATGAGTATAAGTGCTTTTCTAATTTTATTAATCATTGGTTTGGCCGCCGGATTTTTAAGCGGCATTGCAGGTGTTGGAGGTGGGGTTATCGTTATCCCTGCTTTAATATTTGCATTAGGCATGACACAATTTCAAGCTCAGGGAACTTCACTGGCAATGATGATTCCTCCAATTGGAATCATGGCTGCATATAATTATTATCAAGATGGGTATATCAACTGGCGTTATGCCTTGGTTCTTGCCTTATTCTTTGTTGTAGGCAGCTATTTCGGGTCTAAAATTGCCCTTGGAACCTCACAAGCTTTGGTAAAAAAAGGATTCGCCATTTTCATCATTATCATTGGCATAAAAATGCTTTGGGGTAAATAATCAACATATCAATAATCATAACATTACTTAAATGGGAGTATTAAGACAACGAATAGAGCAGCATTGCCGTATATATCATAGCGAAGTAATTGCCATACGTCGCCATATCCATGCAAATCCGGAACTCGCTTTTGCCGAACATAAAACCAGCGATTTTATCGCACGAAAATTAGACGAATATGGCATTCCATATCAAAGAGGTGTTGCTAAGACAGGAATTGTCGGCTTTATTGAAGGAAAGAATAAAGATAAAGTCATTGCACTGCGTGCCGATATGGACGCACTTCCCATTCAAGAAGAAAATGATGTGCCTTATAAATCGAAGGTAGATGGGGTAATGCACGCCTGCGGACATGATGCCCATGTAGCTATGTTGCTTTTGGCAGCACGTATTCTAAACGATATAAAAGACAGTTTGGAAGGAAGTATTAAGCTGATATTTCAGCCTTCCGAAGAAGCCCTACCTGGTGGAGCAAAGGCCATGATTGACGAAGGTGTTCTCAAAAATCCTGATGTTCGACATGTAATTGGTCAACATGTTCAACCAACCATGAAATCAGGCACTGCAGGTTTTCGTTCAGGGAAATATATGGCATCTACCGACGAAATATACCTTACTGTAAAAGGCAAAGGAGGACATGGAGCACTCCCCTATTTGAATGTTGACCCTGTGTTGATCGCATCACATATTGTGGTTGCTATGCAGCAAATTGTCAGCCGCATGGCCAAACCCGATTTACCCACTGTAGTCACTTTTGGTCGTTTTATTGCTGAAGGACAAACCAATGTTACTCCTGACGAAGTGAAACTTAACGGAATTCTACGCACTTTTAATGAAGAGTGGCGAGCCGATGCACATAAACGCATTACCAAACTTGCCAAAGAATTAGCACAAAGTATGGGTGGTGAATGTGATGTTCGAATAGAACCTGGTTACCCCTATGTGGTGAATGATAAAAACCTTACAGATAATTTATCTCAATTTGCCAAAGAGTATCTGGGAAAACGGAAAGTTGAAGAGCTCGACATTAGAATGACGGCTGAAGATTTTGCCTATTATTCTCAAGAAGTTCCTTCGAGTTTTCTACGCATTGGCACCAAAACCAGAGGGAAGGAAGTGACTAATTTGCATACAGCCACTTTCGATATTGATGAAGATGCCCTATTCAAAGGCATGGGTCTTATGGCATATATGGCCTATCGTCAATTGGAAGAAATGAGCTGATAGCTTTTTTAGTCGGAAGATTGAAAGATATATTGGTTTATCAAGGAAACAATGGGAAACAGAAATCCATTGTCAATAGCGTTTTGTATAAAAAACAGTAACACTCAGTTTAACAGAAAAACGATCTTTATTGCGAAATAAAGCCATATGACAATCATCGAAATCATAGCCCTAATCACTGCTGGCATTACCGTTGGATTTATCAATACCCTTGCGGGTGGAGGATCCATTATTTCCTTAAGTGTATTGATGTATCTGATGGGATTACCTGCAGGTATAGCTAATGGTACCAATCGTATTGCCATTACTTTACAAACCCTGACCGCAACAAGTAATTTTAGAAAACAAGAAATCCTAGACTGGCGAAAAGGAATCAAACTGGGGATTCCTGCTGCAGTTGGCTCGATAGTCGGAGCTTTTATCGCAGTGGATATTGATGAAAAGATTTTTGAAAAATCCATGGCTGTGATTATGATTCTGATGTTGGGATTTATCTTTTATAAACCTTCTATTTGGCTTAAAGGCAAACAGTCGTTAAGAGATAAAAAAGTAGGGATTTGGCAGATAATCATCTTCTTTTTTATTGGAATTTACGGAGGCTTTATCCATGTGGGAATAGGTTACCTTTTACTGATTGCCATTGTTATGGGAGCCGGTTACGATTTGGTAAAAGCCAATGCCATCAAGGTATTAATTGTGCTAATGTATGTTCCTTTTAGTCTGGCGGTATATATTTACAACGACCAAGTGAATTATCTCTATGGTTTTGTATTGGCCATTGGCAATGTATTGGGAGCTATTATTGCAAGCAAAATGGCCGTAGAAAAAGGCGCAGGCTTTGTGCGCTGGATAATTGCAGCAGTGGTAATACTCACTACATTGCAGATTTTCGGAGTGGTTGATTTTAAGGGATTATTAGAACATAGCTAATATCTCCCGCAGATCTACCTTCGGCAGATAGGTTTCGCTGATTTACGCAGAAAAACAATCCTCGAAAATCTGCGGTATCTGCGGGAACAATCTTTTATACATTCTGCCCAGAATACTCCTGCAATTCGTCATACTTATAGGTCAATTCGATGCCTACTTCCTTAAACATCTCCTCTGACTCACCTCCGGCATGGTATTTCCGTTCGCAAACCACCCGTTCGATTCCACAGTTGATAATCAACATGGCACAAGTACGACAGGGGGTCATGCGACAATAGAGCGTTGCACCTTCCAAAGCAATACCACGGCGAGCAGCTTGAGTAATAGCGTTTTGCTCGGCATGAACCGTACGTACACAATGCTGTGTAACATGACCGTCTTCATGGATTACCTTTTTGAATAGATGTCCCACATCGTCACAATGGGCTAAACCCTTTGGCGAGCCCACATAACCGGTTACTAGTATTTGCTTATCCTTGGCTATTACGCAACCGCTACGACCACGGTCACAAGTTGCACGTTTGGCCACAGTATCAGCCATTTCCAAAAAGTAATCGTCCCATGATGGACGGATGTATTTTTCTTCTTTCATAGTATCTTTTATCATTAAAGGTAGTCTTCTCTATATGGGGTCTTGTATATACAATTATTGAACTTTTCTATTTTCATTGGCATCATTGAACGCAATGCGTTTCATGAATTGTATATACTATCCTTAGATATCCAATCGATCTAATACGGAGACTAGTTGCTCATACAATTTTTCCAAATCACCATTATTATCAAAGACAAAATCAGCTTGTTTGATGCATTCCGACAAATTTTGCTTATTGGGATCGGTGGCAGTCATTTCGCGTTTTTCATTGGCCAAAAAGGTTTCAAAATCGATATTATCGGTTGCTGATTTCCGCAAACTAATACGCTCGTATCGAATCTTTGGATCGGCATCAACCGCAAAAAGATAGAAATTCCCTTTAGCTCGAAGCGAAGCAATCTCACCCGGTGTTCGGATGCTTTCGATAATACTATTCTTCCCTCCTGCCTTTGCCTGCTCATACAGTTGGTCAATAATATACGACGGACTATGATTGGCACGAAGCTCATTGGCCAAGTTCGTCATGGTATCACGATTGATTTCCATGCCTCGCTTTTTCAGCTCCTCTACCAAAAAATCACGCACCGAAAAATGAGCAAAGCCTTTATTTTTTATCAGATAATCAACCAAGGTTCCCTTCCCTGCTCCTAATGTTCCTGTTATTCCTATTATTATCATAATATCAGTAGGTATTCTTATTTTTTAAATCTTGTATCCATTTCTCCGGAATTTCCAAAGGCTCAAAGTTAAGCATCTTATCCAAAAGATCAACAGGCTCAGCATCCACCAAAACATTATGGCGATGTTCGTATTTCATAAATTTTTCTTCAAGTACATGATCCATCATAGCAATCAAGTGATTATAAAAACCATCCACATTCAAAAATCCCGTCGGTTTTTCACTGATACCCAATTGAAAATAAGTAAGCACTTCCATCACTTCATCAAAAGTGCCAAAACCACCCGGCATGGCAATAAAACCATCGGAAAGCTCGGCAATCAAATTTTTGCGTTCGCTCATGGTATCCACTACTCTTAAATCCGTAATCCCGGGATGACCTACCTCACGATTTTCCAAATAATGCGTAATTACGCCAATGGCTTTACCTCCATTTTCCATCACACTATCGGCAATCACGCCCATCAAACCGACTCTCCCACCACCAAATACCAGGGTGATATCCTTTTCTGCCATCAGTTTACCGAGCTCCCGTGCTTTGGTAGTATATATTTCTTTGGCTCCCACACTGGAACCACAAAATACGCCTATGCTTTTAATCATTTGATTTATGAATTTGATTTTAAAAACTTGGGCTAAATTAAGATAAAATATTTAGCCGCGAATACGCCAATAATTATAAAGCAGAGCAAAATCACACTTTTTCATAATGTAAAAGATGAATAATTGGAGGTTGTCACATTCTGCATACTATGAGTATGTATTATCTTTAATCAAGTCATTCTTAGGTCTAAAAACATATTAATAGAAAAATCAATCCCCTTGCCAACACACTAACATACACACTCCCCTTCTCCAAGGGGAACTTGTGAATTTATCTTTATAAATAAGTAAAACAAGGTGTTACGAAGTCCTCCTTGGAGAAGGAGGGTGCGCAGGCAATACGCGTAGGAGGAGGATTGACTAAAAAGTATGATTTCGCCCTAAAATATATAGCACGAACAGTAATTCACAATGCATAGTTGCTAATTATTTTTAATTCGCTACAATTTACCGCAGTTTATTGAGTTATTTTTGTTGAATAGAAATTAACGGAAGTAGGAAATAAAAGAAAGCGCATGAATTTATTAAGGCCATTAAAATTTCACCCGATATTTAAAGATAAAATATGGGGAGGAACGAAAATCAAAGATATTCTTCATCACGACTTTTCCCCTTTGCCACGTTGTGGCGAACTATGGGCTATTTCAGGTGTGGAAGGAAATGAATCGGTGGTAAGCGAAGGTCCTTTGGAAGGGAATAATCTAAATGAATTGCTGGAAATTTTTATGGGTGAATTGGTTGGAGAAAAGGTTTTCGAACAATTTGAATCACAGTTTCCCATTCTTATTAAATACCTTGATGCAAACGATTGGCTGAGTATTCAGGTGCATCCTGACGATGAGCTGGCACAAATAAGAGGTTTGGAGCAGGGGAAAACCGAAATGTGGTATGTGCTTCAGGCTGATAAAGGGGCTCAACTGATTAGCGGGTTTGAAACAGCGGTTTCCAAGGAGAATTTCAAGCGTAAAGTGGAGAATAATACGGTAGCCGAATTGCTAAATTATGTAGATGTGCAAGCGGGTGATGCTTTCTATATTCCTGCAGGCAGAGTGCATGCTTTAGGACCTGGAATTTTATTGGCTGAGATTCAACAAACATCAGATACTACTTACCGTATATACGATTGGGATCGTAAAGGAGAGGATGGAAAACCCCGCAAACTTCATATTGACGATTCACTGGATGCCATAGATTATCGTGTAACAAAGAATGCAAAAGTAGATTTTCACGAAGTGAAAAATCAGACTGTTCCTATTGTTGACGAAAAATATTTTACAACCAACGTTTTAGCCTTTGATGCTGCCATCGAGAAAGATTACGAAGAGTTGGATTCTTTTGTAATTTATATGGTGATTGAAGGAAGTTTTCAATTGAAATACGAAGGTGGACATATGGATTTATTTGTGGGTGATACGGTTTTAATTCCGGCAATAATGAAAAAGCTTGAATTATACCCTACTCCAAAAGCTAAGATACTTGAAATCTATATTAAATAAAAGCTGTTTCAAAAAGGAATAAAGACAACTACATTTTTACAAATAAAGCATAAATGAACAAACTAAAAATAGGGATACTCGCCCTTGGATTAGGGCTTTTTACATTGGCCTGCAACAATCACGAGGAAACAAAAAATGAAGATGTGCAGATTGACACTTCTTCTATAGTAGTAGAAAAACCAGAGATTGAAAAGAGTTTCGGAATTGTGAAAGACAGCTTCAATATTATTGAGGATGTGGTTAAGCCCAATCAAACCCTATCGGTTATTTTGGGAAAGTATAATGTGGTGTATAAAGATATTGACGAGTTGGTGCGTAATTCCAAAGAAACCTTTGATGTACGTCGAATAAAATCAGGCAATCATTTCTATATTTTCCAAAGTAAAGACAGTATTCCAAAAACCAAATATTTTGTGTATCAAATAAATAAAACGGAATACGTTCGTTATGAATTTGCAGATTCGGTATTGGTTGACCGCGAGGAATTGGAAGTTCGCATTGATACTGTTCGTAGCGTGGGGGTAATTAAATCTTCTCTTTGGATGAGCATGAAAAATGCAGGAATCGACCCAAATCTTGCTCTGGAACTATCTGATATTTATGCTTGGACCATTGACTTTTACGGACTTCAAAAAGGCGACCGTTTTGTTGCCGTTTATCAAAAGAAATTTATCGACACTAATTATATTGGCTTAGGAAAAATCATTGCTTGTCGGTTCGAGAACAATGGCCATTCCTTTTATGGATATCGTTTCACTCAAGATAGTTTGGAAGATGTATTTGATGAAGAAGGAGGTAGTTTACGCCGAGCCTTTTTGAAAGCTCCACTACGTTTTAAGCGCATCAGTTCGGGCTATAGCAACAGTCGATTACATCCCGTATTGAAGATTCGTCGTCCACACCATGGAGTAGATTATGCTGCTGCCACAGGCACTCCAATCCACACTATTGGCGATGGTCGTATTGTATTTATTGGTCGCAAAGGAGGTTACGGAAAACGAGTAGAAGTAAAGCATAATGGCATTTACACCACAGGTTATGCCCATATGTCTCGATTTGCAAAAGGTCTGAAAAAAGGAGACTTTGTAAAACAAGGACAAGTGATTGGTTATGTAGGAATGACAGGCACAGCAACGGGGCCGCACCTCGACTTTCGAGTGTATAAAAACGGCACGCCCATAAATCCCTTAACCATGAAGTCGCCACCAGCGGTTCCAATTAAGAAAAAGTACTTAGAAGACTTTAAAAAGGTAGTGAATAAGTATGCTCCTCAGTTGGAGTTTTAAGATAATAAGCCGCTAATGCGCGAATGATTTTAATCACTATTTGTGCATTCGCGGCTTTAAAACATCTTAATATCGCGACTCTGATTCCACAAAAAAGATACCCCCGCCATCGAAAAGTGGGCCATCATAAAGCTCCACAATTTCGAAACCTGCTTTTTCAATAAAAGCACCGATTTCTGCGCCTTGCGAATGATGTTTTAATGAGCCTATGATGTAAACCTTATTTTGGTAAATACCACAGCATCCACCAAAGAAACCGTTGATAAAACCGGGCAATAAAATCCCTCTTGGATTTACCAATAATGACTCAGGCAATTGTTTGTGCAATTATATTTTTAGCATTGAGGATTAGCGTATTGCAACGCGAATAAGCCTGATTGGTATGAATAAACTTATAATCAGCCAACTCCTCTGACAAAACCGGATCGGTAATATCCTCTTTATGGATAAATATTCCATCACCCGAAGCCACATTGTAAACTGCCGTATCGGGATATTTCTTTCCCAATTTGTTGCGTCCAACCCGATAGTTAATATCGTTATCTTTCAGCCAATTGAAATACTTTTTTGGAAGATTGGTAGCCACAATTAATTTATTATTTACCTGATGCATAAATACATCGGGATGACCCGAAATGGCTTCGTAAACCAAATCTTTGGAACGAAAATCCACCACTTCAAATTCCTTTCTCAAAACATCTTTCGCTGCACCAGGCATACGAGCATCAATAATACACCACTTCATAGTTTCTTCCCTCCAATTTAGGATTCATAATAAATTTCACTTTCGGAAAATAGCTTTCCAAATATTTTCGATTACTTGCCGCAAATCCCACGGCAAAATTATATTCTTTTGGGTTCACAGCTATATTTAAGCTTTTCTCTTTCTTCGAAAAATCAAGCCCATTTGCCAGCTTATTCTTCCAAATTCGGCTTAACACCTTCTCCTTAAAATGCGGCATTTCGGGACCTGCAACAGCCTCCCCTTGTTCACTTAATTCATCCGATGGGTATAAGCCAACACGTAGCACTTTCACCTTATTTTCCTCAAAATACGCAAGCAATTTTGCACTTTGTTGGATTGCCGCCTCAGTACTTAATGCCTGATATTTCCCTTGCTCCCATAGCTTAGCCAAATTTGTCCCTCGTATAACTATTGTGGGATAAATACGGGTTTCTTCCGCTCCAAATTCCACAATTCGTTGCGCTGTTTTCATACTTCGTTCTGGCGAATCTTCGGGCAGTCCAATCATCATTTGCAAACCCAAAACAAAACCTTCTTTACGAATTAGCTCTGCAGCCCGGCGCACATCATCCACCGAATGCCCGCGATAACTCGCTGCTAAAACTTCCTCCACTAAGGATTGTGCACCCAATTCAATATGCGTTACCCCATAGTTTTTCAGCAGTTTAAGGTTTGGCAAATTAATATAATCGGGACGAGTAGAAATGCGAATACCTTGTATAGATTGCGATTGAATAAAGGGTTGAATCAGCTTTAAATAATGTTCTTGCTCAGCCATAACGAGCCCGGTGAATGTCCCACCAAAAAATGCCAATTGCACCTCACGGTTTTCCGCCTTAAAGGAGTTGAGATGCTGCTCTATATTCTGCAAAATCTCATCGTCCGGCAATAAATGCTTTTGCCCCGTAATTTTACGTTGATCACAATATACACATTGAAATGGACAAGCCAATTCGGGTATAAAAATGGGGATATTATAGTGCCGCAGCATCAATTCTGGAATACGTTAATTATTCGATTAACCAATCAATCCACGGCCTGTCTTTACAATAGTTTTATTTTTCAAGCCCTCGGCAATGGTACGATCCAAAAGTCCATTGATAAACACGCTACTACGAGGCGAACTAAAATGCTTTGCCAATTCTATAGACTCATTCAAAGTTACTTTCAAAGGAATGCTTGGCATTTCAAAAATCTCAGTCATTCCCATTCGAAGCAAAATCAAATCCATCACAGCAATTCGGTCAAATTCCCAGTTGTGAAGTTTCCCAATGATAATTTCATCATATTTTTCCTTATTCAAAATGGTGGTATGCACCAAATCAATCAAGAATTTCTTATCCTCATTTTTGTGTGTCATTGCGTCAACCTTAAACAATTCAGGCAATGGAGAATCCTCATTCCAACTGGCTTTAGTATCGTGCAAAGTCTTAATTACCAATGCTAAACCCATATAATAATCCTCGCTCCACATGGAATGGATTTCTTCAAAATAAGAGCGTAACACTTCATTATGAATCAAGTGATTACGAACCAATTTTATTAAAATATCTTTATCTTCTTTGAAAGTGGAAGTTTCGTTTTGCATGTATTTTACATACTCCTTGCTTGAGCGAAAATCATGCACGACCTTTCGTACAATCTCATCTGCATCCTTCCAATTAATTTTTAATGCATACTCTTTTCTTTGAAAATCTTTGTTTGCATTAAGGGCTTTGATAAAAGCATTATTTACAAAAAGTGTATTCGGATTAAGGTCGTCGTCGGTTGGAATATACTTATTTTTAGAAGCTTCCAGACTTTCTTCGGCAAAGCGAACCACCTCGCTCAAAAAACTCAATTGATAAATATATAAATTGTATAACTCATTAATATTTTTCAATAAAACTTTTTCTGTACTCTTTAAATCATCACTACCTGATTGTAAATGAGCATAAATACTCTGTAAAGCTTTAATTCGGAGTTGGCGTCTGTTTAGCATTCTAAGAACTTTTATTTTATATTTGATTTGAGCTGCAAAAGTACACTTAAATTTGAGTTTTGAAAATAAAATATTTTAAACATTTTTCGACTATTCCAAACCAAAGTCATTCCAGATACTTTTTCCAGGAAATTTCAATAGCATAAGCAAAAGCAATAGTCGAATAATTATTTAATTTCTCTATTTGGACTTCGCCTTGTTGCGAAGAAAGAAATAATTTCGACCGTTTTATTTTCTAACTCTCTGTAATAAATAATGTTTAACTTTCCCAAAACGGCTCTCCGTATTTGAGTTTTATTTGATATTGGAAATAGTTTAGGGTTGTTGGATATCAATTGTAGTATTTTATCAATTTCATTGGCCAATTTCGATATTTCCCGATCCGTCCAATTATTCTCGAGATATTCAAAAGTCACTTTTAGTTCGTTCAATGCATGAACAGTCCACACTATTTTATAGCCATTTTCCATATACTTTACGAGCCTCTTGTTGGGAAACAAGCTTTCCTTCTTTAGCATCAGATAAACCTTTTTCTATCGAATTCCGTTCATCTTCTGTTAATTCATCCCACCAATCACTCGTATTTCTCTTACGCAAATCCTGTATCTTTTGAATGATTGATAAATCATCCAATGTTGTTAACCATTGAATTAGTTCTATTTTAATATTCTGAATATCCGCTTCCATGCTACAAATTTACATATTAATTTCCATTTTGAAAAAGCATATTTCCATGATTAAAGTATAAAATCTCTTTCGCTTTACTAAATTAACATCTAAATGTTAATTATATCCTTGGCAAAACCTTCACAGATTTATCTAATACTATACTTTTATAATCACAAATACCTATACAATATGACAGCAATAGCCAATATCTACGATAAATTTAAGAGTTGCAAAGGCTTCACTACGGATACCCGAAAGATAGAAACCGGGCAAATGTTTTTTTGCCTAAAAGGCGCGAACTTCAATGGAAATAAATTTGCTGCCGAAGCCCTAAAAAAGGGAGCTCGTTATGTGGTGATTGACGAGGAAGAATACCTCAATGGCGACCGCATGATATTAGTAGAAAATGTGCTCAAATGCATGCAAGACTTGGCTAATTTTCATCGTAAGCAATTTGACATTCCCTTGCTGGGCATTACAGGAACCAATGGAAAAACGACAACAAAAGAATTGGTAAATGCGGTGCTATCCCGAAAATATAAAACCCATGCTACAGCAGGAAATTTCAACAACCATATTGGCGTCCCCATCACCCTGCTTTCCATGCCCATGGATACCGAATTTGCAATTATTGAAATGGGCGCAAACCACCCGGGAGAAATCGCTGAGCTTTGTGAAATAGCCGAGCCTAATTATGGATTGATTACTTCGATTGGCAAAGCTCATTTGGAAGGTTTTGGAGATTTACAAGGGGTTATTAACACCAAAAATGAGCTTTATAAATCCATATTAAAATCTGGTGGCAAACTCTTTGTCAATGCAGATAATGATTTATTGATGGAACTCTCAGCTAAAGCCAACCGAATGACTTATGGTCAAAAAGAAACAGCTGATGTAAATGCAAAGCTTATTGTAAAAGAGGCTTTTGTGGGTGCATATTGGGAACAAACTGAAATTATCACACAATTGGTTGGTAGCTATAATTTCGACAATATGATGGCCGCCATTTGCATAGGCAAAGCTTTCGAGGTTTCAAAGGAAGAAATTATCAATAGTTTACGCGAATACACCCCACAAAACCAACGTTCGCAATTGATGACTACAGCAAAAAACAAAATTGTGGTGGACGCATATAATGCCAATCCTACTTCAATGACTGCAGCTTTAGAAAGTTTTAAACTAGCCAAGGCTGATGAAAAGCTCCCAATTCTAGGTGATATGCTGGAGCTGGGAAAAGAAAGTAAGTTTGAACACAGAGGCATTGTGCAGAAGTTAAAAGACTTGGGATTTGATAACGCTATTTTAGTAGGTCCTGAGTTTTTAGATGCTGCAAAAAACAGCAATTATATTTGCTTTGAAAAAAACACAGAAGCTTTGGCTTATTTAAAAGAACACCCTATTGAAGGCAAACTTATCCTTCTAAAAGGTTCAAGGGGAATTGCTTTGGAAATCTTGTTGGAAGCTTTATAAAAATGGGGAAACAGACTACTTATAAAACGCTTGGACTCATGTCTGGCACATCCTTAGACGGCTTGGATATAGCATACTGTGAGTTTAACCTCCATAATGATAAGTGGTTGTTCGATATTAAATATGGAGAAACCATTTCTTACTCAAAAGAATGGAAAAATAGATTGGAAAACGCTCCAAATATATCGAAAAAAGAACTGAACAAACTCGATATAGAATATGGTCATTTTCTAGGAAAGCTAAGTGCTCTTTTTATCAAAAAACATCAGCTAAAACCCGATTTGGTTGCATCACATGGGCATACCGTTTTTCATAAACCCGAAGAAGGATATACCTTACAAATTGGCGATGGCGAGGCTTTACAAACCCATTTACCTTGCCCTTTGGTTTATGATTTTCGAACTCAAGACCTTGAGCTTGGCGGACAAGGAGCTCCGCTGGTTCCCATAGGTGACCAACTTTTATTCAGCGAATTCGATGCATGCATAAACATCGGTGGCTTTGCCAATATTTCAAAGCAAATGGAAGGTCAACGAATCGCTTGGGATATTTGTCCTGCTAATATTATAATGAATCCTATAGCTGAAAAATTGGGTTACGCCTACGATAAAGATGGCGATTGGGCCATGCAAGGCAGTCTAAATACAAAGCTATTAAACGAACTCAACGCATTATCTTTTTATAAACAAGCGGCACCAAAATCCTTGGGTAAAGAATGGGTAAATGAGAATATTTTACCAATATTGAACAGATATACAATTTTGGAAAAAGACCTGCTTCGCACTTTGGTTGAGCATATTAGCATTCAAATAAGCGACAGCTTAAGCGATGTTAACGGCAGTATTCTCTTTACCGGAGGTGGGGTTTTTAATCGGTTTTTGATAAAACAAATAAAAGAAAAGGTAGAAGCCAAGGTGGTCATTCCATCACAAAAGGAAATAGACTATAAAGAAGCTATGATATTTGCCTTTATGGGTTTATTAAGACTTGAAAACCAAATCAATGTATTATCCAGCGTGACAGGAGCAAAATACAATCATTCTTCCGGCAAACTCATCAAATAAGCCTATTCATCACCGCTTATTCGGGATGCGTAACCCTTAAAAACATAGATAAAACTAATACCGGCAGTAAAGTTTTTCGTAGCAAAAACATATTGATCTTCTTTAGCGAAACCTGCAAATCCACGAGCATACTGCAACTCAATGGCAAGTTTTATACTTTTAGAAATTGGATATTCAGCACCAGCTCCAAAAAACACTCCCCAGTCAATCCCTGGAAAGTTCTCAGATACTCTTTCATCTTCTTCAATGGTAATGGAACCATTATTATCACTTACAATCCGCTCTCCTTTAACATTTGATGATAGCAAAAAGCCAATATAGGGTCCTACTTGAAAATACGTACGCAACTTTTCACCATAAACAAATTCGGGTAATAAATGAATATTTAGGTAGTCAACGGTATAATCCACATCACGCTTCACATTTGTTCCAAGCGATTTATAATCCATTAAAAAATGGGATTGCTTACGATGATAATCGATTCCTGCTCCAAAATTAAAAAGTCCTGGCCACCTACGCTTATAGTCTAGGCTGTAAGACAAACCATTTTCCACAGTAAATATTTCTGTTGAATTTGGTGGTGTACTTGTCAACTTATAACTAGGATTCAAGAATGACACTTTAAACCCAATCTGCGATTGAGAAAAAACGCTAAAGGCTAGGATAAGGAAAAAGCTTGTGAGTAAGGTTTTATTCATAATATGCAAAGGTACATTATTTCTATTTGAATTTAGCGGGATTGCTTTTACAAAAATTCACAGTAAAGAATTTTTGGCTAATTCCTAAATTGAAGCACTCAACAATTTTAGTTTATTGATTAATCATATTATTTGTATTCATTTTTGCTTGAACAAAAACGAATCATCCCGATATATCGGGATCAAGTCCAAAAAAATCG
The DNA here is from genome assembly GCA_003973505.1 of Bacteroidota bacterium. Next base: position 2,529 of record QNXT01000036.1, on the reverse strand, counting down.
TCCACCCGCCCTTCCAAAATAATTTATTATCTAATAAAATAAGGTGATTAGCAACCTTGCTTCTCTTTTGGCTTTATTGCTTTTGGAAGTAAGGACTTGTGCATACTTAATTCTATTTTCCCTGTTGCTAATCAAAACGCAAGCGATTTTATTGATAATAATATCATTTTGGAATTCCCGCCTCACTAGCCCCGCTTTTTGGACAAGTCCTACGCACCTTACGCATTAACATTTGAAATAATAAATACGACTTCTGCAAGAGACCTAATAAACTTAATATTTTATTATATGAAAACCTTAAGAAAACACCACTACCCTAGCCATTTCAATCCGCTTACGGATTGATTGTGCGCCTTAGAAAAATGACGTAAAAAAATAAGGGGGAGAAATCGTTAAAAACACAAAACTGTTTGACGCTCGTTAGCCATCCGTCTTATGACGGGTGGCTATAAGGAGGAGTTTTTTGTGTTTAGATTTATCACCATTATTTTTAGTCAGTTTTCGTCAGCGCAGCTTTTTTGTTACTTTTTCAGCAGAAAAAGTAAAAAGCATACCAAAAGATTGGCAGCGCATCGAAATAAGAAGTAGCCGAATCTTTCATAGATACATCATATAACAAAAATTTCAGCTTATCATTATGCTAAATTAAAGTAGCATCATGGATAAATAGCTGTCATAAATCCTTGAGCATTCAAGATTTTTATTTACAAAATATCAAGCTATATTATTTATTATCTTTGTTGGTTATGCAGAATGAGGAGAATAATATTACGACTAATGAAAGCCCTAAAAAGCATCGGCTGAGGAAAGGAATCCTTCGCTCTTTGCTAGGCGTTTTTATTTTCCTCACAATCATTTTTTTGACACTTCAACTCACTGTTGTTCAAACCTATTTAGCCAATCAATTTGCAAATTATTTAAGTGAAAAAACAAATACTGAGATTAAACTGGACCGACTTAGTATTAATGGACTTTTATCAGTCGATCTTTTCGGATTAAATGTCATCGATCAAGAGGACAGCCTCATGGTCAATTCCAAACAAATTAGTTTAGATATTCGTCTTTTGGATTTACTCGATGATAAATTAACCATCACAAATATTTTTATCGACAGCACCTATTTTGCACTTCGTGAAGACCATCGGGATACCGTTTTAAACTTAATGAAGATTATTGATTATTTTGAAACCTCAGACACAAGCACTTCGCAAAGCGATATTCAAATAATAGTTGATAGATTGAACATTCAAAATGCTCATTACGTTATGTATCTTTGGAGTGCCACTAGTTTTGACGATGGAGGTATGAATTATACCGACCTGGATGTTAAGAATGTAAATCTGATTATCAATGACTTTCATGTAAGTGGTGATTCACTCATTGGCAACTTGGAACATCTTAGCGCATTGGAAAAATGTGGTTTCGAACTAGACGAATTTGCAGGGGATGTAATTGTTAGTCCGCGTGAAATCATCATTGACTATTTTAAACTCAGAACCCCAAAATCCTGGGCCTATGCCAATTTTGAAATGCATTATAATGAATGGCCCGATTGGCTAGAATTTATTGATCAAGTACGTTTCAAAACACAATTTGATTCGGCATCTATATTTCTTGATGATATAAAGTATTTTGCCCCGGTTATGGAGGGCATGCATGACTCCATCCGTTTTTCAGGTTTGGTTCGCGGCCCCATTTCAAATATGAAACTTCGGAAAGGGCGCGTGTTTATTGGAAAAGGAACGCACTATATAGGAGATATCAATCTGCAAGGATTACCCGATATCGATCAAAGCTTTATGCTCATTAAAGCAAAAAGCATTCGTACAAACTACCACGATTTAAGTAATTTCGTTTTACCAGACAATCAAAGACTTTCCATCCCTGAAATAGTGAAAAAGTTGGGGAATATCAATATTAGTGGTCGTTTTACAGGTTTTTATAATGATTTTGTATCCAATGCTCGATATAGAACCGCTCTAGGTCAGTTCACTACCGACATACTTTTACAACCTCATAATGAAAAAGATGGTGTCTTAGAATATCATGGTCGCTTGACTACCAAAAACTTCCATTTAGGTAGTTTATTAAATATAAAAAACTATGGTGGGGTAAGTATGACTGCAGCAATTGATGGTATTGGTTTAGACAAAAATGCTGAAGCAACTTATAATATTGATATTGCCTCCATTTTTGTTTCCAAATATGAATACAATGACGTAACATTAAAAGGAGATATTCAAAATCAACGAATTACAGCTTATCTAGAATCTAAAGACGGAAAGTTTAATCTAAATGTTGATGGATATTACGATTATAAAGACACACTACCTGCTTATAAGGCACATATCAATGTTAAGAATGCAAGAGTAGCTCGGCTTTTTCTTTTAGATGAAGATACCATTGGACATCTAAGTGGCATTATTGATATTGATATGGAAGGTAATAATCTTGATAATGTAAGTGGTTTACTTTCTATTGACAGTCTGGAATATCTTTATAAAGATAAAACCTTTCGTAGCGACCATT
>QNXT01000074.1 GCA_003973505.1 Bacteroidota bacterium | reverse complement strand
CGAATAGAAACCACCGATTCGTAGGTAGCTTTTCGTCCCAATGGGTCACCATAAACCTCAATAAAACCATTTACTACATCCACCAAAGAATTCACATCTTTCAACCAAGCAATGCTATAATCGTCGAAAGTGGACAAATCACCCGTTTCGTAAAACAGGATGAGCTTTTCCAGAGCTTCTCTTTGCGTTTCATTTTCGGCAACTTCCACTGCTTTTCGAAGCCAAAACAGCATCTTTTTTATGGCAGAAGAATACATTCCACCCTCTTTCCACACAAGTTCCTTCAACACTCCATGCTCTTTAACCAACTTCGAATTCAAACCATAAGATGGCGCATGTTTTTCTTCTTTTTTACTTAAATTTTGATAAAATGCCTCGGCTTCATCTTGAGTCACATTCTCATAAAAATTATTAGCAGAAGCTTGCACCAAATCAACGCCATGATCTAAAACCACACGCTTATTATCCAATTCTTTATTGAAAATAATATTGGTAATAAATGACTTAAAATCTTTCAAATCCTGATCATCAAGCAAAGGAAATGATTCCTTATCAGACTCTTCCATCAAGTACTGAAAATAATCTTCCGATATTTCCGGGAAAAACTTATCCATGGAATAATGATGATGAATACCATTTGAAAACCACACCCTTTTTAAGTAAACCATAAATTTGGCAAAATCTTCGGTATCACGATTTCCCGCATAGGTTTTCACAATGTTTTCCAAAGTTTTACGAATACGGATATTATGCTTATAATTTTGATCGTAGATTATATCACGACCATAAAGTGCGGCTTTATACAAATAGTATAGCTGCTCTTTCCTTTCGATGGGAAGTGCTTCGAAATCTTTAACTTGGTATCTTAAAATGCGGATATCCGCAAACTGTTCGGTTTGATATTTAAATTCTGACATAGTGTTGAAAAATATTTAATTGATTGATTTGAGTTCTGACAAACTCTGGCTTAAAACGGTTTACTTAAAATACTCAATGGCAAGATCATAGCTTTTTAATCCAAAGCCTGAAATACTTCCTAAGCAAACCGGAGCAATCATGGATATACGGCGAAAATCTTCACGCGCATCCACATTCGATATATGAACTTCAACAACTGGTGCTTCTACGGATTTTATGGCATCGGCAATAGCCACCGAAGTATGTGTATAACCGCCTGCATTGAGTATAATTCCATCAGCCTCAAAACCAAATTCCTGAATTTTATTTATAATTTCACCTTCCACATTCGATTGAAAATAACTCAATTCAAAATCTTTATATTTCGACTTTAATAAATCAAAATAAGTATCGAAAGACTGATTTCCATAAATATTTGTTTCTCGTTTACCCAACAAATTCAAATTTGGGCCGTTTATAATGACAATTTGTTTGTTCATAATCTAAATTTTTGCCAAAGATACGAAAAGCATATTCTCTTATTATTTGAAAAAACACAACAAACTAAGATTGATTTCTCCATGCAAAATTAACTGTATCCAATCACTCTCTTTTAAATGATTTCATTCATCAAAACCCTCGTATCAGTTCAGCGTTAAACCATTAAGTATAAATATTTTTTATTAGTGAACCTTTGCGCCTTCTCTACCTTTCGGGAGACAGGTTTGTGCCCCTTTGTGGTATAGTATCATTTTACATTTTAATTGCAAATAAAATTGTTACACAGAGTTACGCAAAGAAGCACAAAGTAACACAAAGACTAAAAGTTAAATTTAGCCCCCCTTTTTATTGCCATGTTTCATCATATTGAATAGTAACAATTAATTAACATTCACCTATTGATAAACCCTGAAAAAATGATACTTACACTCCCTTTATAAACCTATATTTGTAAATAGTAAAAATAGAATTTATGTTGAAGTACATACTATATATTACAATATTCCTTACTATATCACTTAAAGCTAAGGCTCAAGAGGTATCTATTTACTCTCCTAATAATCAGATAGAAGTACGAATAAAACCGACACCTGATATTGTATGGAGTGTCTATTTCAAAGGCAAACCCATACTCGAAGAAAGCAAGATTCAGCTACAAATAAATGACTTCTTTTTTCTTGGAAAAAATCAAAATATTGTTGAAGCAAACAGAACTGATTTTGTAGATAATATTGTTTCCACCATATCCACTAAAAACCTAATTTATAAAAGTCATTATAAAGGAGTTATATTTACTTTTAAAATTAGTGATTTACGCGATTACGAAATTGAATTTCGCGTATATAACGATGGTGTTGCTTACCGTTTTATTACAAATATTGAAAATGAAGTATTGGTAAAAAATGAGCTTGTTGAGTTAAACTTCCCCAAAGGTTCAACAACGTATTTCCCTGAAGAAAAAAGTTTCTTATCGCGTAACGAACCACTTTACAAATACCATAGTTTAGATCAAATAGGAAGTTCAAAAATGGCTTCCTTACCCGTTCTCATTAAATCGAATGGAATAAATATGCTTTTCAATGAAAACAATCTTATTGATTACCCCAATATGTATTTGAAAGCAAATGGGGCAAATTCATTAAAAGGTATTTTTCCAAAGAGAATTGAAGAAACGCGGCCTGACCCTAAGAATGCCGACCGAAAAGAGATTATTGTAAAAGAAGAGGACCATATTGCCATCACATTTGGAAAACGCAATTTTCCATGGCGTTCATTTATTATAAGTGAAGATGATGCAGGACTTATTAAAAGTAATTTATCATACACATTGGCTGGTAAACAAAGTACCCGTGAAGAAGTATGGATAAAACCAGGGCATGTGGTTTGGGATTGGTATAGTGCAAACCAATTATATGAAGATGAATTTGATTTAGGAATTACTACCGATACTTATAAATATTATATTGATTTTGCAGCTAAGTATGGTTTCGAGTATATATTGATGGGTGAAGGATGGTCGAGAAGCACAACCGACATTATTCATTCGGCAATGAATATTCGAATGAAAAGCATTGTTGCTTATGCAAAAGAGAAAAATGTAGGAATTATTTTATGGGTTTTATGGAAACCCCTTGACGAAAATATGGATGCCATAATGGGTATTTACAGTAAGCTTGGCATTAAAGGCATTGTGGTTGATTTTATGCAACGCAACGATCAAAATATGGTTAAGTTTTATGAACGTGTTGCAAAAACGGCTCTAAAACACAAACTGATTGTTGATTTTCATGGTTCTTTTAAGCCGGGTGGTATGCGAAGAACTTATCCCAATATACTATCTTATGAAGCGGTAAAAGGAAATAAAAACAATAAATGGTCGAATGATGTTAGCGCTGAATACACTTTGCAAATTCCATTTATACGCATGGCAGCCGGCCCCATGGACTTTGCACCTGGAGCCATGTCGAATGCCCATTTAAATGATCATAAAATAGCGTATAAACATCCTATGAGTATTGGTACAAGAGCCCGACAAATGGCTATGTTTGTTATCTATGAAAGTCCTTTGCAAATACTTTGCGATGGCCCAACTCTTTATGAAAAAGAGCCTGCAATTCCCCAATTGATTAGTCGAATTCCAACTACTTGGGATGAAACTATTGTCCTAAAAGCAAAGATTGGAGAGAAATTAGTTATTGCTCGGCGCAAAGGCTATAAATGGTATCTAGCGGGAATGGCAGGACCAACAGAACAGATTCTCACCATAAAGCTATCCGATTTTTTACCCCATGGTAAATATAAAGTTACCTTGATGAAAGACGGTGTTGGTGCCAAAGAAAATGCAAATAGTTATAGCATAAGTGAAATCAAGGTAAATAATAAAAGTACCGTGCGTTTGCATATGGTTTCGGGCGGTGGGTCATTGGCAATATTTGAACCGATAAAACCACCTAAGAAAAAAAAGTCATCAAAGAAAAAAACTAAAAATAAAGAAGTATGATACAAATACGATAGTTTTAAATCGTAAATTGCCCCCTTAAATTAAGGTAGGTATGTATCAATACTCCAAACATTAAAAAACATGAAACAGCTTTTAATAATTACAATTCTAAGTATTTTCTTTTTCCAAAACAGCTATGGTCAACGTACAAGACAAGTTGCATGTAAAAATCAATCGTCGAGTGCTCGGTGGTATATTATGCCTTACATAGGCAGTGGCATGGCTTGGTACACCTACGACCAAAATGGTACAGTGAATGACCCTAAAGGACATTCATACGAAGAAGCAAAAAGTAATACCCTACTTACATATTACGGAGGAATTCAGGCTTTATATCGCTTTTCATCTGTCAATTTAGGAATTGGTGGCGAATGGCAAGGCTTTAATGGAAGCGTTAATACAGGACTGAGCAACTATGACATTTCCTTGAATTACTTTAAATTTTATGGTCGTATAGAAGCTCCACTTTATTCTGATAGTTTTAACGACTTTGGTGTTTATGCAAATGTTGGCGGACTCAGCCCTATGAATGCCGTAGGCGATAAACCCTCTATTGGGCTATTTATTGACTTAGGGCTTTACTATAATCTCATTCTTAATAAATCATCTTCTTTCTTTTTTGGATTAGGATATCAACAAGCTAACTTCAATACAACCATAGGGCAAGCTATTAGTAAACATAGTCAGAATGACTTACGATTGACTTTTGGCTATCGTTTTTGGTTTTAACACCAAATTTTTCTTACTTTTGAGACTCAAACAGCACAGATATTTCAACCATGGCAAAAAAACAATCCAAACATCTCGACATTTACCATTCTGAGCAATTACAACCTAAAGAAGAATTGCTAGCCATCAAACAAAAGAAGAGCAATTTTAGTATTGGCGTACCAAAAGAAAGCACACTACAAGAAAAGCGTGTTGCTTTGGTTCCTTCTGCAGCGGCGCTATTGGTAAATAATGGAGCACGAGTTATTATTGAAAGAGGAGCTGGTAAAGCTGCCAATTTTGAAGATAGATTGTACAGCGACCATGGAGCTGAGATAGTTGATAGTGCTGCCGAAGTATATCAAGCCGATATTATTTTGAAAGTAGCGCCTCCAAGTCTTTCTGAAATTGATTTAATGAAAGAGCGGCAAATTATCATTTCTGCATTGCATATTAGGGCACAACAAAAGGCTTTTTATACGGCATTATCAAAAAAACGAATCACAGCAATTTCTTACGAACACATTCGAAACGGAAGCAATGAGCATCCTGTTTTACACTCGATTAGTGAAATTGTTGGAAATACAGCCATCCTAATTGGAGCTGAATATTTAAGTCATCCAAAATGGGGACGAGGAAAAATGCTTGGTGGTTTTTCAGGCATCAATCCTTCCGAAGTGGTGATTATTGGTGCGGGTACTGTGGGTGAATCCGCAGCTCGAGCCGCGCTCGGACTTGGTGCCATGGTAAAGGTTTTCGATAACTCTATTTCTAAATTACGACAACTTCAAAATAATATTGGAGCTCGGATTTTTACTTCCATTATACAGCCAGATGTAATTAGTGAAGCACTCAGAACAGCCGATGTACTTATTGGAGCAATTTATTCCAAAACAGGTCAAGGTGCCACCATTATCAGCGAGGAAATGGTCAAGAAAATGAAATCGGGCTCGGTCATTGTGGATGTGAGTATCGATCGTGGTGGCTGTGTTGAAACTTCAAAAGAAACATCGCACAACAACCCGGTTTATCAAGTATATGATGTTACACATTATTGTGTCCCAAATATTTCATCACGCACACCACATACCGCTTCTTATGCATTGAGCAATTATTTTGCTCCTTTCCTTATCGACTTAGCCAACTGCGGCGAGCTGAATAAAAAACTATTAAAAGACAAAGGTTTGCGAAAAGGATTATACCTTTATAATGGAAAAATAACCATGCAATATATTGCTAAAAAATACAAACTCCCCTACCAAGACATTGAGCTACTTTTAGCGGCATTTGGATAAAAAAAATGCGTCCTAGACAAATAAGACGCATTTTCTAAATTGTATAAAATTTAGAATCATTAATTGAAAATAATGATTCTAACCAATATTTTTATTTCTTCAATCTACGGCGTTTCATTTCTTGCACAACAAGATTCAACTCTCGACCTGATTGCCCTTGTGCAGAGGTATTTTCCTCAGCACGACGAAGTAAATATGGCATCACATGCTTTACCGGACCATAGGGCACATATTTTGCAACATTATAACCTGCTTTACCTACATTGAAACTAAGATTATCGCTCATACCATATAATTGCGAAAACCATAAACGATCATCATCCTTGGCTAAGCCATGCTCTTCCATCAAATCAATAAGATATTGAGTACTATACTCATTATGAGTACCATTAAACACCTTTATTTTTCCAATATGCTCCACGCAAAACTTCAAGGCTAAATTATAATCTCTATCCGTAGCTTCTTTATTTGGCTGAATTGGGTCTTCATAACCCTTAGCTGCGGCACGAGCACGTTCTTTTTCCATATATGCACCACGCACAAACTTAGCACCCAAATAATAACCACCATCAATGGCCATTTGATAGGATTTCTTCAAAAAATCCAATCGGTCGTGACGATACATTTGGAATGTATTAAACACAATAGCCTTTTCTTTATTAAACTCGGCCATATTTGCATTGGATACATCATCAATAAAATTCTGATACCATGAATCTTCCGCATCAATAAGAATAGGAACATCATGAGCATGAGCCGTTTCACATAGTTTATGAATACGATCTCTAAACCTTTGAGCTTCGGCTTCTTCTTCAGGAGTCAAATCCCATCCCATACTTACTTTCTCAAGAACCGTAGCGGTAGTAAAGGCCGTAGGTTTGAATACACAGAAAGGAATATTTGGATCCTTCCCTGCATTTTCAATCGCACGAAGTGTTTCATCCAAAGCATTTTGAATGTCCTCTGGCGAATCTTTTCCTTCCACCGAATAATCTAGAATAGCTCCCACATTAAAGGGTTCCATTTTCCGAACTACAGGTTTACAGTCATCAATACTTTCTCCACCTACAAAATGATTATATATAGTGGGCTTAACAATCCAATTAATTGGAAAGTTAATCTTTAATGCTAAATTCAACATGGTATTTCCCATTTTTACAACAGTAGGACTACCTATTGTTTTAAAAAGCACATAAGCTTTTTTTAAATCAGCATCACTTTTCATGGCAAAAGCCACCTCTGTATTTTGAAAATCGATCTTCATATCTAATTAGTTTAAATATCTGGCCACAAATGTAAATTATATTTCTTTAATAATTGCTTAAATCACAAATAAATAGCATTTTTTAACATTTCCGTTATTACCTACATATCAGCATATTAATAGATACTAAAATATGTAATTTTTTAATAATGTTTATTTTTTAACAAAAATAAATTATTGCTTGTTTAGAATCAAAACAAGATTTTACGAAAAGCAAAATAACATACATATAATCCTTATTTTTGTTCAAAGAGATTTTAAATATGCCAAAACAAATTACAAATACTTCTTACCCTATTTTTATAGGGGATTTTTATACAGAAATGGATGCCTTTATTTTTCAACTTCAACCTAAGGTATCTAAAACTTACATACTTGTGGATGAGAATACACACCTACATTGTATCCCTAGTTTAATTCGTAATTCGTCTTTATTAGGCGATGCTGAAATTCTTGAAATTGAATCGGGTGAAAGCGAGAAGAATTTAGAAATTTGCTATCACCTTTGGCAAACACTTGCCGAAAATAATATTGACCGAAATGCATTAATCATCAACCTAGGCGGCGGGGTGATTACCGATATGGGTGGTTTTATCGCTTCCACTTACAAAAGAGGAATTCGTTTCATAAACATCCCCACTACCCTACTTGCTATGATTGACGCCGCAGTTGGCGGTAAAACAGGAATCAACTTGGGCGTATTGAAAAATCATATTGGGTGTTTTAATAATCCTTCGGCTGTTTTTATCAATCCCGTTTTTTTAGAAACCCTACCACAACAAGAATTACAATCAGGTTTGGGGGAATTATTAAAATATAGCCTTATTAGTTCCCATGAATTATGGAATCGTTTCAAGCAAACTACTTTCGATAATAAAACGGATTGGCAATATTTTATAGAATCAGCATTAAAAATAAAAACACAAATCGTTGAGCAAGACCCCAAAGAAAGTGGTTTACGTAAAATCTTAAACTTTGGACATACTTATGGGCATGCCTTCGAAAGCCTGTCTTTAAGTCTCAATTCTGACAATCATTTACTTCATGGTGAAGCGGTTGCATTGGGAATTATTTGTGAATTATGGCACTCTGTTGAAAAAATGAATTTCCCAAAAAGTATTTTTGAAGAAATAAAGGAATTGATATTTAACAACTTCAGAACGTTTTCTTTCAACGAATCGCATATCGACATATTGATTGATTTTATGAAGAAAGACAAGAAAAACGATGGAAGTCAGATTGCCTGCATACTACTTGAAAATATTGGGAATGTGAATTACGAAACATTTATTAGCGAAATGGAAATTCGTGATTGTTTAACTTATTTTATTGAGCAGTAGATGGATAAAAAAAGGCTTAAATGCGAAAATCGACGATTTACCGCAGAGATCAATCTTCCTGCTTCAAAAAGCATTAGCAATCGACTGCTGATTATGCAAGCTTTGTCGAAAAACAATATTCGCATCGAAAATGTTTCGCAAGCAAACGATAGTGTATTATTACAAAATCTACTACAAAAAATCTCTAATTCAGAATCCCACCCCTTGCTTCTCGACGCAAAAGATGCGGGTACAACATTCCGATTTTTGACTGCTTATTTGTGTACACTTGAAGGAGAATATCTATTAACCGGTAGTGCGCAAATGCAACAACGCCCCATTGGGATATTAGTGGATGCATTGCGACAATTGGGAGCGAAAATAAAATACCAACAAAAAGAAGGCTACCCTCCTCTGATTATTCAAGGAGGAAAACTTCATGCTAAAGACTTGAGCATTGATGCACACATCAGCAGTCAATACATTAGTGCCATTTTGCTTATTAGCCCATACTTTTCCGAAGGAATTAAAATAACGCTTAATCAAAATCCCAGCTCATTACCCTATATTGATATGACCATTGCTCTCATGCAAAAATTTGGTGTTAAAATCGAAAGGAATGATAATCGAATAAGCGTTGAACAGGGTACATATAAAACTGCCAATATTCAAGTTGAAGCAGATTGGAGTTCGGCGGCATTTTGGTATCAAGCGGTTGCTTTTTCGGAGCAAGGGCATTTACTATTAAAGGGATTAAGCAAAAATAGTATTCAAGGCGATTCAGCATTGATTGACATATTTACCAATTTAGGGGTAAAAACAACGGAAGTTAAAAACGGACTTCGACTTGAGAAAACGGATGATTACAGCCAGAATATCAATATTGATTTTAAGGCATTTCCCGATATTGCTCTTTCGGTTATAAACACCTGTGCAGGTTTGGGTGTGATTGGTAGCTTTACGGGATTAGAAAGCCTAAAAATAAAAGAAAGCAACCGTATTGCTGTTTTAATGTCTGAATTGAACAAACTCGGATTTGATTTTAGAGAGATTGATGATGGTGAATGGGTATTAATAAATAGCTGTAAAGTGAATAAACAACAATACGATTTTTCGAACATTGACATAAAAACTTATGACGATCATAGGGTTGCTATGAGTTTTGCTCCTTTTGCTATTTTAGGAAAAGGAATTAATATTGAAAATGCCGGAGTTGTTATCAAATCATATCCAAACTTTTGGAAAGAGTTCAATAAAATTAGTAGTTTTGCTTAATAGCAATACCAATGAAATCTAAAACTTAAATAATGAATAAAACTAAAACACTATTAAAGATTTTTACCTTATTGTTTTTATTCTCAATAATGCATCTCAATGTAAATGCACAATTGAAAGAAAATGATATTTATAAGAATGCTGTTACCTTTGGGCTATATCATAGCTTTAACTTTACCACAGTGGTAGGCGATTTCCCTGAACTAAAAACGCCCAGTGTGAAACAGGAAACGCATCTTTCAGCCCCCCGATTTACTTTCGATATCGGGATGTCGATGGATTATTATTTCAATCGACATGTCGCCTTACAAATGGATGCACTATTTACATATAATGGTGGGCATTTTGTAAAAACCCGTACGGTTTATAATGAAGTTGGGAAAATTGAGGAATACGAATATTTCACTTATGCAACAAGTTATTTGCAACTCCCCTTAGCTTTGGTTTTTTACCCTAAAGATCAAATATATTTTTCAGGAGGAGGATATATTGGCTCGCTAATTTATTCTCAAAGATACCACCATTGGTACGATTCAAACACATCCAAACATATAAATGACGTAAACCCTTTTGATTATGGTTTAGTTTTTGGCATGGGATTTAGTTTATCCTATGTAAAAATTGGATTTCAGTATTCTTATGGTTTAAGCAGTATTGTAAATGAACCTAGCTACGATTTACACCATAGCGATTATAAGATGGTTGTTCGATGGAAATTTGCTTCGGACATTCGTAAACGGAAACGGGGATTTTAACGCAGGTTACTAAAAAATAGGAATAATATTAAAATATAAAATGCTCTTGACTAAAAATGATTGATCATTTTTATCATATAGAGTATTACATACCACTAAATTAACAAAATATAAATATATGAAAACACTAAAACTTTTAGGTCTTTTTATGATTCTAAGCATATTCAGTATAATCAGCTCTTGTGATGATAAAGGGGAAGATTTAGAACCAATTCCTGATAATCCCACGGGCAGTTACAACTATACAGGCCATTCAGAGTATTTCTATCCATCAGGAGCACTCGATTATGAGACAGATATCTCTGGTAGCGCAAATCTTCAATTTATAGCAAGTGGAAAATCCATCTTGATATCCATCATTCCACTGATTGGTTATGAATACCAAGTTCAAGGCACAAACCTAAAAAACCATGGTGACACTACCACTTTTACTATTGCTCGCCAACAAGTAAATATCCGTGACCGCACCTTCACTTTTGAAGGAACAAATGGTGTAGATGTTGGTAATTTAGGAAGATATGATGGTTATTTTACATCTAAAAGCTTTCAGCTTCAATACCATTCGGTAGATATATCATCTTTAAATACTACCGACACTTATATAGATGCTACAAAGCGGAATTAGTTATAAACAATATATTTCTAAACAAAAAAGGAGGTCGATTGACCTCCTTTTTTTTGCATTTAATTTTTATATCTAAGCATCAATATTTGCATAATGTGCATTCTTCTCAATAAACTCACGACGAGGTGGCACCTCATCACCCATTAACATAGAGAATACTTTATCCGACTCCGCATCATTATCAATAGTTACTTGGCGTAGAATACGTGTTTTAGGATCCATAGTTGTAGACCATAATTGCTCAGCATTCATCTCTCCAAGACCTTTATAACGCTGTATGTGAACACCTTTATCCGAGCCACCGCCAAATTCCATCACTAATGAATCACGCTCATCATCATCCCAGGCATAAGCACTTTTAGCTCCTTTCTTAACTAAATATAAAGGAGGTGTTGCGATATATACATAGCCTTTCTCAATCAAGGTCTTCATATAGCGATAGAAGAAAGTTAAGATTAATGTGGCGATATGACTACCATCCACATCGGCATCCGTCATAATAATTACTTTATGATAACGAAGCTTACTCAAATTCAGTTCCTTTGGATCTTCTTCGGTACCGATGGAAACACCCAAAGCCGTAAACATGGTTTTGATTTCCTCATTCTCGAAAATCTTATGAGGCATGGCTTTTTCCACATTCAAAATCTTACCACGTAATGGAAGTATCGCTTGAAAGTTACGGTCACGACCTTGCTTGGCTGTTCCACCCGCCGAATCTCCCTCGACAAGATAAATCTCAGTAACTTCGGGATCGCGTGACGAACAATCAGATAGTTTTCCTGGCAGTCCTGATCCTGTCAATACATTTTTACGTTGCACCAATTCGCGTGCTTTACGTGCTGCATGACGAGCCGTAGCGGCAAGAATTACTTTATTTACGATAATGCGAGCCTCTTTTGGATGCTCCTCCAAATAATTGTTTAGCGATTCTCCCATCATCGACTCAACGGCACCCATTACTTCTGAGTTACCGAGCTTGGTCTTGGTTTGCCCTTCAAACTGTGGCTCTGCAACCTTAATGGAAATAACAGCCGTTAAACCTTCACGAAAATCATCGCCACTAATATCAAACTTCAATTTGCTTAGCATTCCCGAACGGTCGGCATAAGATTTCAAAGTACGTGTTAAAGCACGACGAAAACCTGAAAGGTGGGTTCCTCCTTCTATGGTATTAATATTATTCACATAAGAGTGAATATTCTCCGCAAAGGAAGTATTATATTGCATGGCAACCTCAACGGGTACGCCATTCTTTTCACCTTCAATTTGAATAGGCTCTGGCATCAACTTTTCACGAGCTTCGTCCAAATAAGCAATAAAATCTGCCAATCCTTTTTCTGAATAAAACTCTTCAAAAATAAATTCACCGGTTTCTTCATCTCTCACACGCTCATCATACAACTTCAAGCGAATGCCTTTATTCAAGAATGACAATTCACGTAAACGACTCGCTAATGTATCGAAACTATATTCTGAAACTGTAAAAATAGTATTATCAGGCAAGAAAGTAACCTTGGTTCCACGCTTATCGGTAGGACCTACTTCTTTTACAGGATATAAAGGTTTTCCAATTTTATATTCCTGCATATAGTGAATTCCCTTACGGAATACTTCCACTTTAGTATGAATGGACAGGGCATTCACACAGGAAACTCCTACTCCGTGCAATCCACCGGAAACCTTATAACTTCCTTTATCGAATTTACCACCCGCATGCAAAACCGTCATTACAACCTCAAGAGCCGAACGACCTTCTTTCTCGTGCATATCAGTCGGTATTCCCCGACCATTATCTAAGACGCTTATAGCGTTATTTTCTAAAATTCGTACTTCAATGGTATCGCAATGACCAGCCAATGCTTCGTCAATAGAGTTATCCACAACCTCATAAACAAGGTGGTGTAAACCCTTTACACTAACATCTCCAATGTACATTGCCGGGCGCTTACGAACAGCTTCTAAACCTTCTAATACCTGAATATTATCCGCGTTATATTCTTTTCCTAAATTCCCCTTTGCTTCTTCACTCATATTCAATAATTTATATAATTTTTGATAGTAAACAAAAGTACGTAAAAAATGCGTGCAAAAGTGGAAATAATAGGGTCTAAAATCGAGATAATTATCAACAATTTTTCGACCGTTTGTTAGTTATTTTGGCTAAATTCTCATTATCACTATTTCTTTTTTACTTTTTGTTTTACCCTAGCTCTGAAGAGAAGCAAAAAGTAAAAAAATGAAGCTTGTTTTTTCATTGGTTTCTAGCTTTAGGACTAGAAAAAATATTGAAAAAGTGGCAAGGAAAAGTACCTAGCCGTTATTTTAAATTAACTAAAAGATCTAAATATTTTACGATGTGTAAAAACCTGAGTTCGCTGTAAACTTTGTTCACAGTTTCAGATAATTAGTTCATATACGACTCAAATTTACGATGGACTATCGAGATAATTCGAGTATATTTGGGGAAGTATATAGGCTAAATATCGAAATTTATATAAAAAAGTCAATAGCAAACCATCTTCGCACTAAATACCACTCGAAATAGCCCGCTATTACTTCGTGATATTTAGCAGCAAATCTAGTCTGCTATTGACTTTCTGTGAGTGAAATCTTACGTCGAACTCAGGTTAAAAGATAATTATTCATTTTTATGTTTGGGCTAAAGCCCGAATAGTCACGATTTCATTAGGCAGGGCATTAATGCCCTGCCTAATAATTTAGTTTATCAATGGACTTTAGCCCAAACGTATAGTTTTTGTAATGTACTTAACTAAAAGATATAACTAAGTCCTAAGATGGCATTAAAACCATAGGATGGATAGTTATAATAGCGCTGATACTGACTTGCTGCAATATTATTGATATTAAGGAATATACCCAAACGCTTACGATAGCGGTACTCCACTCCAATATTGGCATCGACAAAGCCTTTATTCTTAACAGCCACCATTTGTTTATTCTCTTGAACTAAAGCATTAGATTCGCCATTACCAAAAATCTGAGCCTTCAACAAAATCTTATCACCAATATTATAATTACCCGATAAAGTAATCTTATACTGTGGTTTATGCCAAGCATATAATTCATTTGTCATATTGTATATAAAATAGTCAGCCATTAGCATCACGCGAATATGATCTTGTTTTTGCCATGCAAATCCTGCTCGAAAACGCACCTCATCATAATCATCATACACCACCTTAAAAGTATTATTCAGTTCTGTTGAATAATCCGTAACAAATAGAGGAGCATGATCCATACTATTATAATGTAATTGCAAATTAAAATCCAGCTCACGACTAATGGTACTTCCCAAACCGAAGTTTACTTTATACTTATAATTTGAAAAATCCATTGGGATTGTTTGTCCAATAAACGGATTGGCATCGCTATACTCTTTCAAAGTGTTTTTATGCATTCCACCGCTAATTGTGAAGTTGAAATACAATATCTTCTTAATGGCTTCCAACTTCATATCCAATTGAGGATAAAAGTTCACCACAGTAACCGAATCGATACTTACATCGGCAGCAATACTAGCTTTCACAAATAGTGTGCGGTAACGAAATTGATAATAAGGTGCAACACGCAATAATGATGAATTACGAGTATCCATACTATCCCACGAATTATTATAAAAACCATAATTAAGATGGGCTCCAAAACGCTGCTCTGTCAGCAAATTAATGAAATTAACACGCCAATCGGCCGAGCTGTTTAGCTGCACTTGATTTTCAGCGGTTTTATAGTTATCCGTCAAATAATAATAATTCAAATCCACATTATAGTCCATATCTTTTGGACGACGTCGATAACGTTTCCAATTCAATTTCATCTCACCCAAACTGTAAATCTGCCGTGTATCATTATCCACAGGAACCGCTACATTAGAATCCAATTCAGCAGGTTTAAATCCGTATAAATGAACCATATCACGCTTATACTTTCCATCAACTTGAATCATGGATTTTCGATTTATTTTGGTATAATAAGCCTCAACAAGATTATTACTAAAACCAGGATACCCATAGTCGCTAATACTTCCTGCAGAAGATAAATGACGCACATGAACTCCATATTTGGTATCGCGAGAACGTAAATTAGAATGGTAAAACTCAAAAAATGGTGTCGTATAATTTCCAAAACCTCCGGCAATATAATTTCGATATAGTTTAGCCAAAGGCTCGCCATGCATTTTAGCTGCTTTTATCTTACTCACCTTAAAAGGAGATTCAACAATCGTACTGTGAATTTCGTAATTAAACTTTGGACTTTGGTACACCGTATCAGGCTCCTTTGGATTGCGTTTAATCTTATTGGCATCGTTTAGTGTAGGCGAAAAACCACGTGACACAATCACCTTACTTGTCCCTACGGTTTGTGCTATCAATGTAGAGATACTCAATACAAATCCCAATGTAAATACGGCCTTTTTCAGCATGTTATTCTGTTTTAAATGTCTCATTATTTCGCCCCTCCTTCCTCTTCTTCTTCTTCTTCTGAATCGAGATATTCTTCATCGTCCAGCCCTCCGTCGTCGTAATCTCCAATAAAAAGTTTCTCATCTTGATTAAACTCAATCATCATATCATCACTCGTTTCTTCCTTCTTCTCTTTCGCCTCTATAGCATCTATTTCCTTAAGCAAATCTTTAGCCTTCTGAAGCAATTCGGGATAATCAGTGACTCCTTCAACAATGCTATTTAGCGTAGCCCGAGCTTGGTGTAAATCACCC
>QNXT01000035.1 GCA_003973505.1 Bacteroidota bacterium | reverse complement strand
ACGAATAATTGGATGGTGGTAAAGCAAGTGGAAGGTGCAGGGAATTCAAATAGGTTGTTGAATTATTCAGCTATAGACCCAAGCCCCTTTAGCGGTATTTCGTATTATCGCTTAAAACAAACCGATTATGACGGGCAATATGAATATTCGCAGATAGAAGTTGTTAATTTTACTCCATCTATAACAGGAGTCGTTATTTATCCTAATCCAACTAATAATCGAATAACTATACAAGCCAATGCAGAAGAATTATCAACTATAAAAATTTATAATATACTAGGAAAAGATGTTACCAACCAAACGAAACAAATCTCAAAATCAGACAATCAAAGAGTTATTAATGTAAGTAATTTAGCAAGAGGATTATACACCGTAAAAACAATAACTACCGCCAACAAAATGTATAAACAATAGCACCCTTCGGGATGCAACTGTTCATACATAAACCGATAACATAAACCATTTTAAATGGTTAGAAATGGGAGATGATGGCACGGTAGCATGGATTGGTAGTGATTGGGGAGGCCCTGTGGGTGATCATCCTTTGGTTTTTAGAATTTCGAATACTGAACGTATGCGAATTGATAAATCAGGAAATGTGGGTATTGGCACCACTGATCCCCAAAAGCGTTTGGTTGTTAATGCAAGTAATGACAGCTTACAATTTGATAGTTTAGCTGGAACGGGTAGTCTGTTGGGTATCGATGCCAATGGTATGGTGTATAAAACTACAGCTGCGGCAGATAGTGATTGGGATGTTAAAACCAATGGCGATATGTATAGTATGGCAAGTGGTAATATTGCTGTCGGTTATACTCCTCCTAGTATTATTGGTCCTGCTGCTAAGTTGTCAATTGGTGGAAATGGAGAAATGGGTGCATTAAGTGTTAAAGGGAATGGAATAGGAAATGTTGCTGTATTCAGAGATAAAGATGGAGAGGATCTTTTGGGAATAATGGGTTCTCAAGATAATAAAGATTATCTTATCGCTATGGGAGATTACGAGGAAGCTTATAATTATAATACCTTCAGAGTAGAATGGGATAAATCAACCTTTATGTATGGTAAGGTGGGTATTGGTACGGAAACACCATCAGTGACTCTTGATGTAAAAGGTGAAACTAAAATTGATATTGGAAGCGGTAAAATTATAATGGGGGATTTAACGGAATTTAATGAAGGTGTAAATCAATTGATAATAGATGCCGATAATGGAACTTTTGGTATATATGATGCAGATGAGGGTGAGTGGATGTTAAAAACGGATGGTAATCGTGCCTATGCTCCTACTTCATTCCATGTTGGAACTGATAGTTATCCTAGCATAGGAGGATTGCCACATTATTTTAAGTTTAGTGTTACAAACACAACAGGGAATAATATTATGGGTTTGTTTAATGGTACAACAAATGTTTTTATAGTTGATGAAAATGGTAAGGTGGGTATTGGTACGGAAACACCATCAGTGACTCTTGATGTAAAAGGTGAAACTAAAATTGATATTGGAAGCGGTAAAATTATAATGGGGGATTTAGCGGATTATAATAATGCTGTAAATCAATTGATAATAGATGCCGATAATGGAACTTTTGGTATATATGATGCAGAAGAGGATGAGTGGTTGTTAAAAACGGATGGTGATTATGCCTATGCTCCTACTTCATTCCATGTTGGAATTAATAGTATTCCTATCATAGGATCACCGTCAAGTAATGCTAAGTTTACTGTTACAAACACAACAGGGAATAATAATAATAATATTATGGCTTTGTTTAATAATACAACAAATGTTTTTACAGTTGATAAAAATGGTAAGGTGGGTATTGGTACTGATAATCCAACAAATCTTGTAGATATTCACTCCACTTCAAAGCAACCTACTTTGAGTATTTCGACATCAAGTATAGATTATGGAGGGATAATAACTTTGGGAGATGATGATGAACCTGAATTATTAGTTGTAAGTGGAGCTAATGGTGGTGGTGATTATGATGTGGGTTTGTATGCAAAAGAATCACTTAATATATCTACTAGTAAAGATGTAATATTTTATACAGATAACGATGGCCCTAGTCCCCGTTATGTTATAATAAAAGAATCAGGTCGAGTGGGTATTGGTACTTATAATCCAACTCAATTATTAGATGTGCAAGGAGCCATGCATCTTAAACCAGGAAGTGCTCCTAGTAGCCCAACTGAAGGAGATATATATATGGATGCAACAAGCCATAAATTAAGATGTTATGATGGAAGTACTTGGAAAGACCTTTGGTAGGTCATGAAATGAAAAATTGATAAGTCAATATTATGATTAGAATATAATTGAGGAGTTGTTATAGTTAGATAACAACTCCTCAATTTTTATTGATGGAGTTTAAAAATGAAGTCCTAATGTTTTTCGTATCTTGTGTATTCATAATTAGTTATTAAATTTATTAAAAATGAAAAGAGTATATTTTTTTATAGTTAGTTTGTTTTTTAGTGCATTTCTTTTTCAAAGTTGCCAACCAAAAAATACTTATAAAGTGGGTTATGTTAATCTTCAAGAGGTTTATAAAAGTATTCCCGTATTAGTTGAAGCCGATACCTTACATCAAAAACGATTGTTACGTCTTAATCTTTATGTTAAAAATGTTGAGCGTAATATAAAAGCCTATAAAGAAATACCTAATGTGGAATTAAGGAGTATAATAAATGCTTATAATGATACTATTAACAGCTTTAAGCAAACGGTAGAAAGGGAGTATGCTAATGTGGTTGATATTCAAAAAAATAAAATCCAAAAAGCGATAGATAGTATAGGTCATGTTGAAGATTTTAATTATATACTTTCAACTAATAATACAAACATCTTATATGCTAAAGATAGTAGCTATAATATTACAATAAAAGTAATAAAAGGAGTGAAATAGTGCTTTATAAACGATAATATGGTTTTGAAAAGACCCTATCGGGGTCGCCTGTTTATAGCCAATAGCAATGCTATTGGCGAAGAAATGTGCCACATATATGTTTTGTCATGGTTTTTGATACAAAAACCATGACAAAACATTAATCAGAAAAAGAGATAAACCTACCAAAGCTGGCAGAAAGGCAAATCAACAAAAACACCCCGTCGGAGCCATCTGTTTATAGCTTGATTTTTCAAGCTAAGTGCAACCAAATATGTCGGTATTATTTTTTTTGATTAAAGTCCTATTAATACCTAACAACATTTACCATACATGAAAACAACAAACCTGCCTTGCCAGCAGGCAGGCAACGAGCAACGAACAAATCAACACATCTTAAAACAAAAAAAAACTACAACTCGAAAGTTGTAGTTTCTATTTTTTCGGCTATTAAAATCTATTTAACAGCGTCAACAATTGCTTTGAAAGCTTCAGGGTGGTTCATGGCCAAATCGGCTAAAACTTTACGATTTACATCGATTCCCTTTGCGTGAATCTTACCCATGAATGCGGAGTAAGACATTCCATGCATACGAGCTCCAGCATTGATACGCTGAATCCATAGTGCTCTGAAATTACGTTTTTTAACTTTACGGTCACGGTAGGCATAAGTTTGCCCTTTTTCCCAAGAGTTCTTGGCAACCGTCCATACATTACTTCTGCGCCCGAATTGACCTTTGGTCAATTTGAATAGTTTTTTTCTACGAGCTCTTGATGCTACTGCATTTACTGATCTTGGCATTTTCTCTAATTTTTTTTGCTTCAGCGTTCTGATTCATTCAGAAACTTTTTTTGGCTGAAAGCAAAGGTTAAAAATAATAAATTACTTAGCTAATAGTCTTTTAACATTAGCTGTGTCCGCTTTTGAGACAAGAGTGTCTAACGTAAGATTACGTTTTTGCTTTTTTGTCTTTTTGGTCAAAATATGACTCTTAAAAGCGTGCTTCCTTTTTACTTTCCCAGTTCCTGTAAGCGTAAAACGCTTTTTAGCACCGGATTTTGTTTTCATTTTTGGCATTGCGCACAAATTTAATTATTAAACTACTTATTGGTCTTTGGAGCGATTATCATTATCATTCTTTTACCTTCAAGCTTTGGCAATCTTTCTACTTTTCCAACATCCTCCAGCTCGGTGGCAAATCGTAATAAAACAATCTCTCCCTTATCTTTATAAATAATAGAACGACCTCTAAAAAACACGTCAACTTTAACTTTTGCTCCATCCTCAAGAAACTTCCTGGCATGTTTCAGCTTAAAATTAAAATCGTGATCATCGATATTTGGCCCAAGGCGTATATCTTTAACCACCACTTTAGCTGATTTTGCTTTAATCTCTTTCTTTTTCTTCTTCTGTTCGTAAAGAAACTTCTTATAATCAATGATCTTACAAACAGGTGGTGTAGCATTTGGTGATATTTCAACTAAATCAAGGTCTTGTTCATCGGCCATTTTTAAAGCTTCGTTGATTGGATAAATTCCAACCTCGATGTTTTCACCGACAACTCTAACCATTTGAGCTGTAATCTCCCTATTAGTTCTGTGTGGGTTGGTTTTCTTAACAAACCTTCCGCCACCTCTTCTAAATCGCTGTGCTATTTTAAGTCCTCCTATATTTAATTATACTCTATTTTTTACATGAGGGATTTCACCTCATTGTCTATCATTTCAATAAATTCATCAATCGAAACAGAACCCTGATCCCCTGATCCTTGCTTACGGAATGATACCTTTGAGTCCGTCTCTTCTTTCTCTCCCACAATCAACATATACGGAACTCGCTGCATTTCAGCATCTCGTATCTTTCGACCCGTCTTCTCGCTTCTGTCATCAATTTGGGCGCGAATATCGGAATTATTTAGCAATTCCAAAACTTTTTCTGCATATTTTTGATATTTCTCACTGATTGGCAATATTCTAACCTGCTCCGGAGTCAACCAAAGAGGGAATTTACCCGCAGTATGCTCTATCAATACGGCAACAAAACGTTCCATTGAGCCAAAGGGTGCTCGGTGAATCATTACCGGACGATGTTTTTTATTGTCCTTTCCTATGTATTCAAGCTCAAAGCGTTCGGGTAGATTGTAATCTACTTGAATGGTGCCCAATTGCCACTTACGGCCAATGGCATCACGAACCATAAAGTCCATCTTAGGACCATAAAAAGCCGCTTCGCCTTCTTCTATCACATAATCCAAACCGCTTTCTTGAGCTACCTCGATAATCGCAGTTTCTGCTTTCTCCCAATTCTCTTCACTACCAATATATTTTTCTAAATTGGATTTGTCGCGAACCGAGATTTGTGTAATAAAGTCGTCAAACTTCAATGCTTTGAATATTTTCAACACAATTTCGATAACATTCTTAAACTCATCCTTCACTTGGTCGGGACGGCAGAATATATGGGCATCGTCTTGAGTAAATCCTCTTACGCGCGTCAATCCGTGAAGCTCGCCACTCTGCTCGTAACGATATACTGTGCCAAATTCAGCCAAACGATAAGGTAAATCGCGGTATGAATGAGGTTTCGATTTGTATATCTCGCAGTGGTGAGGGCAGTTCATGGGTTTTAATAAAAACTCTTCGCCTTCGTTTGGTGTAGTGATTGGTTGAAACGAGTCAGCACCATATTTTGCATAGTGACCTGAAGTTACATACAATTCTTTTCCTCCAATATGAGGCGTAATTACGGGTAAATAGCCCGCCTCTTTTTGTACACTTTTAAGGTAGTTTTCCAATCGCTCGCGAAGCATAGCGCCTTTGGGTAACCATAGAGGTAAACCTTGTCCCACTTTTTGAGAGAAAGTAAATAACTCCAATTCTTTTCCAATCTTTCTATGGTCGCGTTTTTTTGCCTCTTCCAACATCTCAAGATACTCGGTAAGCTCTTTTTTCTTGGGAAAGGTAATACCATAAATTCGGGTTAGCTGCTTACGGGTTTCATCACCTCGCCAATAAGCTCCAGCAACACTAAGCAGTTTGATAGCTTTTATCACACCCGTGTTAGGGATATGTGGTCCACGACAAAGGTCCACGAAATCACCACATTGGTAAAATGAAATCTGTCCGTCTTCTAAACCATCAATTAGTTCCAATTTATACTCATCATCTTTTTTGGTAAAATATTCAAGAGCATCTTTTTTGGAAACCTCTGTGCGAACAAACTCTTGTTTTTGCTTCACAAGCTCCTTCATTTTTTGCTCTATCTTACCTAAATCATCTTGAGTGATTGTTCGGTCACCCAAATCAATATCATAGTAGAACCCGTTTTCAATATCAGGTCCAATTCCAAACTTTGCTCCAGGATATAGGATTTCAATAGCTTCAGCCATTAGGTGCGCCGATGAATGCCACATTGCAGCTTTTCCTTCATCATCGTTCCAGGTAAGTAATTGCAATTTTCCGTCTTCCTGCAAAGGAGAGTTTGCATCAATTACTTTATCGTTAAACTTCGCAGCCAATACGTTACGGGCTAAGCCCTCGCTTATGCTACGCGCAATATCCATTGCTGTGGTTCCATTCTCAACTTGACGAACCGAATTATCTGGTAATGTTATATTAATCATTGTATTTCTTGATATTTTAGAGCCTGCAAAGATAGGCTAATTCTCAGTATTTTTTGTCAATAATTTAGTCTAGTTGGAAATTGGGGCAAACTTCCTGATATATTGCATAATTTATGTCATCAAAACAAACGAAAATCACATCCATTTCCGAATCCACTTCATTGATGAATTTTGTAACCGTTTCAATGGCTATATGGGCAGCATCAAGCTTTGGAAAGCCATATACTCCCGTGCTAATATTGGGGAAAGCAACTGATTTGCAATGATTTTCTTTTGCCAATAATAAGGAATTCCAATAGGCATTTTTTAGCAATTCTTTTTCACCGCTTTTTCCATCCTTCCAAATAGGACCCACGGTATGAATCACAAATTTGCTTGCAAGATTATAAGCCTTTGTGATTTTTGCCTCTCCAGTTTTGCATCCGTTTAAAGTTCTGCATTCTTCGAGTAATTCGGGTCCGGCAGCACGATGAATGGCTCCATCAACACCACCGCCTCCAAGCAAACTCTCATTAGCCGCATTTACGATCGCATCCACTTTAATCTTTGTAATATCCCCTTTGATTGTTTTTCTCATAGCCTTGAATTATTATAGTGTGCGAAAATAATGATTTTTGATTATCGATTTTAGATTATTGATTTTAGATTTTTGATTTCAACTCTCCAACTCAACAACACATCAACACATCAACACATCAACAAATCAACGAATCAACAATTGATTTAGGAATTTAGATTATTGATTTTTGATATTTGATTTCAACTCCCCAACTCTGTAACTTGCTAACACACTAACTCACTAACACATCAACACATCAATACATCAACGAATCAACAATTGATTTAAGAATTTGGATTATTGATTTTTGATATTTGATTTCAACTCCCCAACTCTGTAACTTGCTAACTCACTAACACATCAACACATCAACGAATCAACAATTGATTTAGGAATTTAGATTATTGATTTTAGATTTTAGATTTCAACTCCCCAACTCTGTAACTCTCTAACTTTGTAACTCGCTAACTCGTAACTCCCCAACTCTGTAACTCCTCAACTCACTAAAACATCAACTCATCAACACACTAACACATCAACACATTAACACACTAACTCACTAACCCATCAACACATCAATTTATTTTAATTGTGTCGTTTAAGGTTTCCTAGTATCTTTGCATAAATAATTCCATGTTATATTAGTATTTAATATTGACAGGATTTTAAAAACATCATTTTAACGGTATGTAAAGCATTACCTCTTAACGAAATAATAAATATATGAAGCGGCTTTTCTTTGTTTTTTTGGCAATTTTCTTTAGTGTTCAATCTTTAAGTGCGCAAAACACAAGAGCGTATTTAGGATATAACATTTTCTATTCTCCTAAAGATGGACCCTATATCGAAACCTATGTGAGTATTGATGGACGCACTGTTGAATGGAAAAAGAGTCCGAATAAACTTTTTCAAGCCGAAGTGGAGCTTACTTTGATTTTTGAAAAGGATAGCCAAATTGTTAGTTTTTCGAAGAAAATTATTAAGAGTAAAGAGGTGAAAGATTCCAGTGGCATGCAAATAGAATTTATGAATGCCCAACGTTTTGCAATTCCAAATGGCGATTATATTCTAAAGATTAAGATGGATGATATGAACGACACATTGGATGCAGATTATATAATGACTAACATCAGCATTGCCATACCCGATACGGCTGCAAGTATTTCGAGCATAGAAGCCGTTCAAAGTTTTTCCGAAACTGAAAAAGCGGGAAATGCAAGCCATTCAGGTTTCGATTTTATCCCAAATATTTATAATTTCTTTTCGGAACGAGATAGTATTTTTACCTTTTATGCAGAATTATACCATGTCGATTTAAGTACAGGAGTGGGTGAGCCTTATATTCTGAATTATTATATAAGTAGTTTTGAAACAAATCAGGTTCTTCCAAGATACAAACGTTTTGAAAGGCGAAAAGCCCAATCGGTGGATGCTATTTTAGGTCAGTTTGATGTTTCAACCCTCCCAACGGGTAATTATGTTTTTACCATTGAATTGATTGATAAAAGCTTAAGTACGATTGTTCAAAAAGATTACTTCTTTCAAAAAGAAAATCAGCATATTAAGATGGATGAAACGGATGTGTCGTCTATAAACATCATCAATACTTTTGCCGAGCTTATTACGGGTAGAGATACCTTAATAGATATTATTAAATCGATGCGTCCAATATCATCAACCGAAGAAGTTGAGTTTGCGAAATACATTATAAAGCAGGGTGATGATCATCTTTTGCAGCAATACATATATAACTTTTGGCAAAAACGAAATCCTTTGGAGCCTTCAAAACCATTTATAGCCTATATGGTGGAAGTGATGCGCGTGAATAGGGAATTTAAGACATCCATTAAAAAAGGTTATGAAACCGATCGGGGAATTGTATATTTGAAATATGGTCAGCCAAATAGCATTATGAAAGAATACCACGAGCCGGCTACCTATCCCTACGAAATATGGCATTACTATGGAATTAAAGGGCAAAGTAATGTGAAGTTTGTTTTTTATGACACCGATTTAGCAACCAACGATTTTAAATTATTGCATTCGAATGCCATTGGTGAAATGAACAATTATAACTGGCGTTTACAATTACGCAAGCGCGATTCGGGTTATAAATCCATTGATCAAACAGGACGAGAAGTTGACGAATGGGGTACGCGCTATAATGAGTATTATGAGCAGCCAAGATAATTCTAAAACTCGATGCTTATTTATGTACTTTTGGCGCTCTTAAAAATTATTGTTTAGTGAACTCGCAGAAATCAAATATCAAAGTAGCAGTAGTTATACTCAATTGGAATGGCAGAAAGTTTCTTGAAAAATTTCTTCCATCGGTTGTTAAGTACAGTGAAGGTGCTGAGGTGATTATTGCTGACAATGATTCCAAAGATGATTCTGTTGCTTTTCTGAAAGAGCATTACCCGGAACTTCGTATAATAATAAATAAAGAAAATGGTGGCTATGCTAAAGGTTATAATGATGCCTTGGCATTGGTTGATGCAGAGTATTATGTATTATTGAATTCTGATATTGAGGTAACTCCCAATTGGGTGATGCCTGTAATAGAAGTAATGGACAATGATAAAACGATTGCGGCGGCACAGCCGAAGCTTTTAGCCTATTATCAAAAAGATGAGTTTGAATATGCCGGCGCTGCCGGAGGCTTTATTGATAAGTATGGCTATCCATTTTGTCAGGGACGTGTGTTTGGACATTTGGAAAAAGATTTAGGGCAATATGATGAGATAAAAGAAATCTTTTGGGCTTCAGGAGCAGCTATGTTTGTGCGAGCCGAGAAGTTTTGGGAAATAGGTGGCTTGGACGAAGATTTTTTTGCTCACATGGAGGAAATTGACCTTTGTTGGCGATTTAAAAACCATGGCTATAAAATAATGTATGTGCCTAATGCAATGATTTATCATGTTGGAGGTGGTACATTACCTAAGGGAACTGCTCGCAAGACCTATTTGAATTTTAGAAATAACTTTGCTTTATTATTCAAAAATTTACCAAAGAATCGAGTGGTAAAAACATTTATTGCACGATTGGTATTGGATGGTGTTGCTGCTGTGCGTTTCTTAACAGAAGGCCATATTGGAGATTCCATTGCGGTATTTAGAGCACATATGTATTTTTATGCCCATCTTTCCGACTTACGTAAAAAACGAAAACATAATGTCCAAAAAAAGGTTTCGAAAGTGTATCAAAAAAATCTAGTGTTCGAGCACTTTTTACTGCGTAAATCAAAGTTCTCCCAATTAAAAGAGTCGGATTTTAGTTAGCAGGATTTATCTGTTTTGGGAAAATGCTAATCTTATTCTCTCCCTAGCTTACCTTTTAATATATTGTGAAAGTCTTCTTTTGCACCTTTAACTTTAAAGTAGTAATAGACACCTGTTCCAAACGAAATGAGGCCGATAAACCCAAATACTAAAAGTGTGTCAACAACTTCTTTTTCTTCGTTATTAACAATAATGGTGCTAGCAGTCATATAATTAAATAAAGCATAGATGGCTGCAGATAAAAGAATAAACGTAAAAACCATAATATTTAGATAGCCTAATATATCACCGAGTTTACGTCCTTGCACAGCATCTTGTATATAGGAGTTTAGTGGGATTTTGAAAAAACCTGCAAAGAAAGCACCTAAGAAAATCAAGGCAATAAACAGATCTTTAGCAGGGTTAAGAATCATAATTAAAAACATACTAAGTCCCAAACCCAAGCTTCCCACAATGACATAACCTAAATGCACATGCTTGCCCGACAGCCAACCTGTTAAGATGGCTCCTACAGCAATACCAATAGCTGCTATGGACATGATAATACCTGTATTCAAATCGTCTAAGCCAAAAATGTACCGAGCATGGTCGGTAATATCGTACTGAATCGTTGCGCCAATTAACCAAAAAAGCGATAGCCCAAAAATGGCATCGTTTACACCTGGAAAATGCTTGGAAACACGATATTGTTTATAAATAAAGGAAACTGGGTTCAATGTATCATGATTACTTTCAATTACAGGAGATTCGTCGGCTTTAATCATTTTGGCTGTTATCCAACCCAGCAGTGCTACAGACAATAATACGGCAGATAGCACACTTATATTATAATCCTCTTTTAAGAAATTAGCCAGCTTGCCAGAAAATACAGTACCTAATAATACTCCAACAAAAGTGAGCATTTCCATCATTCCTGTACCAAACGAAATTCCTTCATTTCCTCGAATATCACGAATCAAACCATACTTTGCAGGTGAAAACATGGTGCTTTGTAAGCCCATTAATAATACTGCGGTCATGACCACAGGCAAGGATTGAAAAATAAAACCAATAATGGCAACAATCATAATTGGGATTTCTGCAAATTTCCCCCAAATCATAATTTTCTTCTTTTTATAAATCTTTGCATAGCGACCTGCTAAAGGAGAAAAAAGAATAAATGGTAAAACCAACATGGCTGATGCTATAGGCACAACATAAGGCTGATATTCAATAGATATCCATCCAACACCCACAAAAATCACTAAGTATTTAATGATATTATCATTTAATACACTTAAGAAATTAGTCAGAAATAATGGAAGCCAAGGGTTCTTTTTTTCGCTCATAAATATTTTTTTTATTCAATTCAAAAGTAAATAAAAAACGCTACGCTTTAATATTTTTCAAAAGTATTTTGCTTAAAAAACAGTAAATCAGTCATGTATATATTAATTAGTAAAAAATATAGATTTATTAAAAATAGTTCGCATGCGTACCATATTTTTATTATCTTTGTACGCATGCGTACTATAATTCATTATCAAGATATGGAACTAAACGATACAGTAGAACTTCACATTAGAACAGCTTCTTTAGCATTAAGTAGAATGTATAATGCAATAGCTGCTGAATATGGTATAACACAAACCATTGGGTATATTTTAATTTTTACTACCCGGGAGGGTGTTTCCCCCTCGAAGATTGCTAATATTTTGGGCATGAAAAAATCGAGCCTAACACGGATTCTTCAAAAAATGGAAGATGACGGTTGTATCATCAGAAAAGAAGATGAAAATGATAAACGAATCACTCGAATATTTTTAACACCCAAAGGTGTGGAGCGACGGAAAATAGCAAAAGCAACGGTTTTAGATTTTAATGATAGACTAGTTGAAGTGGTTTCAAGAGAAGATTATGAAGCTTTTGCACGGGTGAGTGATATGATTGAGCAATTATCAGATGAAATATTGAAAAAAACACAAAATAAATAACCGCCTCAACACAGGGCATAAACACAAGATAAAAATGAATAGAAACATTAAAAAGGTAGCTGTCTTAGGTTCCGGAGTTATGGGGTCAGGCATTGCTTGTCATTTTGCAAATATCGGAGTGGAAGTACTTCTAATCGATATTGTCCCTAAAGAACTCACCGAAGCCGAAGAAAAGAAAGGTCTTACTCTAAAAGACAAAGTGGTTCGCAATCGTATTGTGAACGATTCTTTAAAAGCAACACTAAAATCCAAGCCCAGTCCAATTTATCATCAGTCGTTTGCCAAACGTATTACTACAGGTAATTTCGACGATGATTTGAAAAAAATCAAAGACTATGATTGGGTAATAGAGGTAGTGGTCGAACGCCTTGATATCAAAAAAATGGTTCTCGGAAATGTCGATAAATACCGCAAAAAAGGTTCTCTTATTACAACCAATACTTCCGGAATTTCCATTGAAGCAATGATTGAAGGTCGTAGTGAGGATTTCCAAAAACATTTCTGTGGAACGCACTTTTTTAATCCTCCAAGATATTTGGAGCTATTCGAAATCATTCCTTCTTCCAAAACAGATCAAGAGGTGCTGGATTTCTTAACCGATTATTCGAGTAGATTCTTGGGCAAAACAGCGGTTTTAACAAAAGATACGCCTGCTTTTATTGCCAACCGTATTGGAACTTTCTCCATTATGTCCTTATTTAATAATGTGAAGAAGTATGGTTTGACCATTACAGAGATTGATAAACTCACCGGTCCAATCATTGGACGAGCCAAATCGGCTACTTTCCGTACTGCCGATGTGGTGGGATTAGATACTTTGGTTCACGTGGCTAATAATATTAAGGAAACCACCAATGATGAAGCAAACGAAAGTTTTGCTATTCCTGATTATCTACAAAAAATGTTGGATAATAATTGGTTGGGTTCAAAAACCAAACAAGGTTTCTATAAAAAAGAGGTTGTTGATGGTAAAAAGAAATTTTTAACCCTCGATTTCAATACTTTGGAATACAAAGAAGACCCAAAACCAAAGTTCAAGGTGTTTGAGCAAACAAAGGGGATTGATGATGTTGCCAAGCGTATGCCTATTTTTATGGCAGCCAAAGGTAAAGAGGGCGATTTCTACCGCGACTCTTTCTATAGTCTTTTCCAATTTGTTTCCAATCGTATTCCTGAGATTACCGAAGATATTTATAAAGTAGATGATGCTTTGAAAGCCGGTTTTGGTTGGAAGCTCGGTCCCTTTGTAACATGGGATGCTGTTGGAGTAGAAGATACCGTAAAGGCTATGGAAGAAATGAATTATAAACCTGCACAATGGGTTTATGATATGTTGGAGTCCGGAGCCAAAAGTTTCTATAAAATAGAAAACGGATTGAAGCATTATTACGATTTGGCAAGCAAATCTTATAAAGTAATTCCTGGCCAAGAGAATAAACTATCACTCGAATTATTACGCCCAACCAATGTGTTATGGGAAAATACGGGTGTTACTATTTTCGATTTGGGTGATGGTGTTTTGAATGTGGAATTTCATACTAAAATGAATACCATTGGCCAAGATGTGTTGCAGGGATTGAATATGGCTGTGGATATGGCTGAGAAAGATTATAAAGCCTTGGTTATTTCAAACGAAGGCGATCATTTTTCGGCTGGTGCCAATGTGGGTATGATTTATATGTTGGCCATCGAGCAAGAATGGGAAGATTTGGATATGGCTGTGCAATGGTTCCAAAAAACCACCATGCGTTTACGCTATTCTTCCATTCCGGTAATTGCTGCTCCTCATGGAATGGCTTTGGGTGGTGGATGCGAAATTTGCATGCATAGTGATAAGGTAATTGCTCATGCCGAAACCTATATGGGATTGGTTGAGTTTGGTGTTGGATTAATACCTGGTGGAGGAGGAACCAAGGAGTTTGCCCTTCGCTTAAGCGATGAGCTTGTTGATGGTGATGTTCGTACCAACCGTTTCTTGAATCGCTATTTGAGCATTGGTCAGGCTAAAGTTTCTACTTCGGCTTACGAAGCATTTGATCTTGGTTATTTACGTAAAGGTCAGGATGAAGTGATTGTGAGCCGTGCACATCAGTTGGCTTATGCTAAGCAAGTTGCCTTGCAGATGTACGAAAAAGGATACTCACAACCTGCACCTCGCAACGATATTAAAGTCTTAGGTAATGAGGCCATGGGACTTGTATATGTGGGTGCTGATGGATTTACCGAAGGACATTATATGTCGGAACATGATAAACTGATTGCCGAAAAACTGGGCTGGGTGATGGCTGGTGCCGAAATCTCAAGTCCTTTGACCGAAGTATCGGAGCAATATCTGCTCAACTTGGAGCGAAAAGCCTTTTTGGAATTATGCATGCAGCGTAAAACTTTAGAGCGCATACAGAGTTTAATTACCAAAGGTAAAATTCTAAGAAACTAATTACTAACCACGAAAATTTAAGAAAATGAACGCATATATAGTAGGCGGATATCGCTCAGCAATCGGGAAAGCTCCCAAAGGAAGTTTACGTTTTACACGTCCCGATGATATTGCTGCAACAGTGATTCGCCATTTAATGAACGACTTTCCTCAAATAGAGAAAGAAAAAATAGATGATATTGTAGTTGGAAATGCATTCCCAGAGGCCGAATCGGGTTTCAATATGGGACGAATGCTTTCCCTAATGTCCATGGATACTGTGGAGGTTCCGGGCTCTACCATTAACCGTTATTGTGCCAGTGGATTGGAATCCATTGCCATTGCTACTGCAAAAATTAAAGCGGGATTGGCCGATATGATTATTGCCGGTGGTGCCGAAACCATGTCGATGATTAGCATGGGTGGCTGGCGTGTAGTTCCCAATCCTGATATTGCTAAGAATAATCCAAAATGGTATTTGAGCATGGGATTAACATCGGAAATGGTATCGCGTGAGTATAAACAAAAGCGTGAAGAATTGGATGAGTTTGCAGCTAAGTCAGTGGAAAAAGCCATCAATGCCATTGATAATGGATATTTCAAAGATCAGATTGTGCCTATTACCGTAAAAGAGAATTATTTTGAGGATGGCAAAATGAAAACCCGCGAGAAAGTATTTGATACCGATGAAGGTCCTCGTAGAGGAACTACAGCCAAAGGTTTAGCCAAACTGCGTCCTGCTTTTGCTGCTGACGGACTTTCTACGGCAGGTAACTCATCGCAAATGTCGGATGGAGCAGCCTTTGTATTGGTGGTTTCTGAGGAAGCTTTGAAGAAGTATAATTTGAAACCCATTGCACGCTTGGTAGATTATCAAGTGGCAGGTGTTGAGCCTTATAAAATGGGTGTTGGACCTATTGCTGCCATTCCAAAAGTGTTGAAACATTCCGGAATGAAATTGGAAGATATCGACCTTATTGAATTGAATGAGGCTTTTGCTTCTCAATCATTGGCGGTAATCAACGAATTGGGATTAGACCCTGAGAAAGTAAATGTAAATGGAGGAGCCATTGCATTGGGACATCCATTGGGAGCTACCGGAGCAAAGCTTACCGTGCAGGTATTGAACGAACTTCGTCGTCGTGATAAGAAATATGGTATGGTTACCATGTGTATTGGTTCAGGACAAGGAGCTGCCGGTATTTTCGAATTATTATAAAAAACACATAACACAAATCATAAAACACAAAAACTATGTCAAATAACGCATTAAAAGGTGGAGAATTTCTAATTAAGGAATCATCTGCTGCCGATATTTTTATCCCTGAGGAATTCAACGAAGAGCAACGAATGATTGCGCAAACATGTCGCGATTTTACCGAAACACAG